>CACZLT010000001.1 GCA_902782185.1 uncultured Bacteroidota bacterium
CTTGTCCAGGTTGAGCATAGCGGCCTGGTTCTGCGCGTAGTAGCCCACGCAGACACCGGCGCCGAGGCGGAACGTGCCGGTATAGTCGTTGATATCGCCGACGATGATTTTGGCCATGGTGGACTTGCCCTCGCCGTTGCGACCCACGAAGGCCACCTTGCGACCAGCCGTGAGGAGGAAATCGACATCAGAGAAGACCTGGTTGTCGCCGTAGGCTTTTCCCACATGCTGCGCCTCGACCACTATCTTGCCGCTGTGGGGCGCGGGCGGGAACTGGAAGTGGATGCTCTCGGTGCTGACCTCGTCGACCGTAATCTTCTCCATGCGCTCAAGCATCTTCACACGGCTCTGCACCTGCTTGGCCTTGGTGGCCTTATAGCGGAACCGCTCGATGAAGGCCTCTATCTGCGCCACCTGCCGCTGCTGGTTGGTGAGTTGCGCCATCTGGCTGGCGCGGCGTTCCTGCATCTGGACAACATACTCGGAGTAGGGGCACTTGTAGTCGTAGATGCGGCCGGCGGTGATCTCGATGGTACGGCGGGTGATGTTGTCGAGGAAGGTGCGGTCGTGGCTGACGAGGACGACGGCACCGGGGTAGGCGGAGAGGTAGTTCTCGAGCCACTGGATGGAGACGATGTCGAGGTGGTTGGTGGGCTCGTCAAGCAGCAGGAAGTCGGGCCGCCGCAGGAGGAGCTTGGCCAATTCGACACGCATCTGCCAGCCGCCGCTGAAGACGGCCACGGGGCGGTCGAAATCCGAGTGCTGAAATCCGAGACCCAACAACACCCTCTCGGCCTGTTCGCGACGGCGGCTACCGCCGAGGATAGCGATGTGCTCGGTAACCTCGTGGTGACGCTCCAGGAGCCGTGTGTAGTCGGCCGACTCATAGTCGGTGCGTTCGGCGATGGCTAGCGAGAGGCGTTCCTGCTCCTGCTCCAGCTCGTCGAGCTGGCTGAAGGCGGTGAGGGCCTCCTCAATCACGGTGCCGACGGTGTCGGGCACCATCTCCTGGGGCAGGTAGCCCACGGTCTGGCCGGAAGCGATGACGATGGAGCCGCTCTCCGGCTCCTGCCAACCGCAGAGTATCTTGAGGAGTGTGGACTTGCCGGCACCGTTCATGCCTACGAGGCCGATGCGGTCGTGGTCGGCAATGTTGAAGGTTACGTTGTCGAAGAGGTTGGTGCCGGTGAACTGCACTGATAGGTTGTTGATGCTAATCATAAACAAAAGGGAGCAGTGGACTGGACCTGCTGCTCCCGTATTTCAGTGGTGAGGGTGTGTTACTTGAGCGAGAAGTTGACCGGGAGGTTGAACTGCACACGGACAGCCTTGCCACGCTGCTTGCCGGGAGTCCACTTGGGCATGGACTTGACGACGCGGATGGCTTCCTGGCCGCAGCCGCCGCCGATGTCGCGGAGCACCTTGGGGTTGGCGATGGAGCCGTCCTTCTCGACGACGAACTGGACGTAGACCTTGCCAGTGATGCCGTTGTCGCGGGCGAGCTGGGGGTACTTGATGTTCTGAGCCAAGAACTTGTAGAGGGCTTCCATGCCGCCGGGGAACTCAGGGTCGTTCTCAACAACGGTGAAGATCTGGGTTTCAGCCTCGTCCTCTTCTTCTTCGACAACCACGGGGGTAATCTCGATGTTCTTGGTATCGTCGGTAACTTCGGCGTTGACTACCAGTTCGTTCTTGATTTCCTTGTCGTCGGCGACCACCTCAATGACAGTGGTAACCTCGGGCACTTCTGGTGGCGGAGGGGGTGGCGGTTCCTGGATGTCGGTCTGGATGATGATCTCCTCTTCCTCGAGGACAGCCTCGCGTTCGAGGGCTTCCTTGGCCTCACGGTCGTAGGACTTGACGTTGAACGCGACAAGTGCGGCTACAAGAGCGACCACCAAGCCTATCTCCAGATAGAGTCCTCGACGGTTTTCGAGGTCGGCTTTGGGATTTTTCTTGAGTTCCATTTTATTGTATATTAATTGTTTATTCGCATATCGGGGCTGTTTTAGCCCTATGTTTCCGAGTGCTAAATTACGAAAAAAATCTGAATTGGGAACATTTTTGAAAAAAAAAAGAGGAAAATTCTCACAAAATCATGTTTGTCAGGATGTTAGTGTACAAACTTTTTTTCCGGACTCCGGAGGGGGGTGCCAAGGATTCTCTAGGTACTCTCTTAATGAATACATAAACTCTGAAGCAATATGGGACGATATAGTCTCACAGAGCTCCATCTAGGTGACGGGGACGGGGTGTAGGGCGAGGTGGGGGCGGAGGTAGAGTATCCATCCGGAGAGGCGCGGGTAGCCCATGGCCTGGAGAGCGCGGCAGTAGAGTGCCACCTGCCGGCTGTGCTCGGGCAGGTGTTCCTTGCCGGTCTTGAAGTCGACGACCCAGGTCTCGTCTGGGGTGAAGACGATGCGGTCGGGGCGCAGTTCCTCGCCCTCGTAGATGAGCGCGGCTTCGTTTTTCACCTGATAGCCAGGGTGGAAGAAGTGTGCGGTGAGCGGGTTGGATACCACGTCGCGCGTCATGTCGGCCAGGTGGCCGAGGTCGGCGGCGGGGAGGTCGGCGGGCTGGCGGCGGACGAAACGGCGGAGTGCGGCCTCGAGGTCGGCGGCGTGCCGGATGTCGGCGAGAAGTTCGTGTGCATAGATGCCGAATCGGAGCTGTTCCTCGAGGAGGGCGGTAACGGCCCGCTCGGCGGGCGAGGCCACCCGCACCAGGGAAGTCCATTCGGGGTACGAGAGCCGTCGGACGCTCACGTTCTCAACCGCTTGCCTTTTTTCCCGCATGGTGTTCCGTGGAAAGTCGGGGTTGCCGAACGAGGTGCGCCCGTCGAGGTAGTCGGCCAGCAGGCGGCTGTAGGTGAGGGAGTCGCCCTTGGGGTTGGCGCAGACGAGGTAGAGCCGCTCGCGCGGGCGCGTGAGGGCGACGTACAATATATTAAGGTCGTCCACCTGGCTGTCGGCGCGGTCGCGGTCGCGGTCGGCATCGAAGCGGGTGGAGGTCTCCTTGCCGAGGGTGAGGTAGGCTGCGGGGAGGGCCTTCCCCTCCGGCCGGCAGCGTTCCAAGACATTGACCCACAGCGATGCAGGTTTGCTCCTGGGGGTAAAGAAGGGGCAGATGACGACTGGAGCCTCGAGTCCCTTGGCCTTGTGGATGGTGAGCAGTCGGACGGCATCGCCCTCGTCGGAGCAGGCGGCGGAGAGGTCGGGGTGGTCGTCGAACCAGGTGAGGAAGTCGTCCAGATTCTGCCGATGGCGACCCGAAAAAGCGGCGGCGCGGTTGAGGAACGAGGCGACGTAGGCCGTGTCGATGCCATCGAGGCGGAAGTTGCGCAACAGTTGCTCGCAGAGGTCGTAGAGGTCGAGCGCGAGGAGGCGGTCTGGATGGAAGTCGATGCCCTCCGAGGCCAGTTCGCGGCGGAGGTCGAAGCCCTCCGTGTCGAGGAAGGCATCGAGGTGCCCGTCGCGGAGCACGCCAAGACGCTGCAGGCGGACGAGGAGGTCGGCCGGGGCCACGCGGTCGGCGGGGTCAGCCAGGCAGCGCAGGGCGGCGACGAGAGCCATCACGGCATGGCTGGCGCGGAGGTAGAACGACTCGGCCGAGCTCTGCGGCACGTCGCTGTGTTCGAGCAGGTAGGCACCGACGGCGGCCAACTCGCGGCGCGTGCGACCCAGAATCATGATGTCGCGGTAGCTATAGCCGTGGTTTTCAACCAGGTACGCAATCACCTCCAGCACACGGGCGGGGATGGCCTCAGGGTCGTCCGGGTCGGTGAAGGCGATGTCGACGTAGCCCGACGGGTCGTCCTCCTTGCCGGGAGGCATCTGCTGGCGCAGCTCGTCGTCGGCCGGGGGTACGCCGGGGTCGGGACCCACGTACACCCGCATGGCCAACTCATTGTCAGAGAATCGGTTGCGTACCGCCCAGGAGAAGAAGTCGTTGTTGAACTCCACCACGGCGCGAGCGGTGCGGCGATTGGTGGAGAGGGGTTCGAAGTCGGCACGCGCCAGGACACGGCTGTGTTGGGGCATCCCCTCCACATCGGGCAGGCGTATGAACTGGCGCACGTCGCCCTGCCGGAAGCGGTAGATGGCCTGCTTGGCATCGCCAACCACCAGCGACTCGGCATTCTGCGACAGCCCGTTGGCCAGCAGCGGCACCAGGTTCTGCCACTGCAGGACGGAGGTGTCCTGGAACTCGTCGATGAGGAAGTGGCTGTAACGGCTCCCCAGACGCTCGTAGATGAAGGGAGCCTCCTGCTCCATCACCACACTGTTAATCAGCTTGTTGAACTCGGACAGGTGAAGCACCTCATTTTCGCGCGTGTACTCTTTCAGCGAGCGGTCCAGCTGGCCGAGGAGGGCCACCGAGTAGAGGTTGCCGAGGAGGAGCGAGCGGGTGTTGTAGTCCACAAGTTGCTCGTCGAGAAGCCTTTGCACCTTAAAATAAAGGTCGCGCAGGGGCTGCGCCACGGTGTCGGCGGCCGGGGTGTATGCCTTGGCCTTGCAGAGGCGCGCGCCGCTGTAGTCGGCGGACTCGAACACCTTGGAAGTGTAAGAGTTGGGCTGCGCCACGGTGCCAGCGGCCAGCTTGCGGAAGAAGGCCATGTAGCCGCGGCCGCCCTGGTCGCAGACCGTCTCGTCCATGCCCGCCGAGGCGAGAAGCGCCAGCGCCTCTTTCCCCATCGATTGCAACTGCTGCTCGAACTGGCGGTTCTCCGACATGTAGCGACGGTGGATGTCCATGAAGTCGGCCAGCGTGTAGTCCTTCAACAGGCTGACGTACTGGCTGCTGCCCTCGGAGAAGAGTTGCGCAGCCAGACTGGCGAGCGACCCTTCGATGGCGAACCCCTTCTCGTTCTCCATGCGGCTGACGGCGAAGCGGTGTACGGCTTCGGTGAGGTCGTCGTGCCCCGGGGTGCCGACGAGCGACATGAGGTTGGCGACGGCCTGCTCGATGAGGTCGTCCTGATCGAGCGTTACCTCGAAATTGACCGGCCGGCCGAGGTCGTGGGCGAAAGTGCGGACGATGCGGTGCATGAAACTGTCGATGGTACAGACCGAGAGGTCGGAGTAGCGGTGCAGGATAGCCGAGCGGAGTCGGTCGGCGCGGAGCATCAGATCCCGCTCCGCGAGCGGCCTGTCCCGGTGGCAGTCCATCGCGTTGAGTGCCCGCAGCAACTGGCCGCCCAACGAGTCGGGGCTGCCCTGGCAACCATGCGCGGCCAACTCGTCGAGCGAATCCATAATCCTGGTTTTCATCTCGTTGGCGGCCTTGTTGGTAAAAGTGATGGCCAGGATGCGGCGGAAGTTGTCCTCCACCCGGCGCTCGTCGCCGGCCAGGGCGAAACGCAGGTACTCGCGCACGAGGGTGAACGTCTTGCCACTGCCAGCCGATGCCTTGCTGATTATAAAGGGGTTGCGTGTGCTCATACAGGGACTTTTCGTGTGCAAAGATACGCTCTTTTCGTTACATGGCCAAATAAATTCACCGTGAGCTTATTATATTTTTGTGCGCGTATCAGAAAAAAGTTGTATCTTTGCCCATTGCAACAACGAAACAACAAACGATACAACATAATGGAAGACAACAGATTATTCAGCGAATTCCCGCCGGTCTCGACCGAGAAATGGGAGGAAGTGATCAACAAAGACCTCAAAGGTGCCGACTACGAGAAGAAACTTGTGTGGCGTACGCTGGAGGGCTTCAAGGTGAAGCCCTACTACCGCGCCGAGGACCTGGAGGGGCTTGAATACCTGGACAGCAACCCCGGCGAGATGCCCTACACCCGCGGCAAGCAGGCAGCGGGCAACGTGTGGGAGGTGCGTCAGGACATCCTCATCCAGGACCTGAAAGAGGCCAACCGCGTGGCGCTGGACGCCGTGGAGCGCGGCGCCACCTCGCTGGGTCTCTGCGCCAAGAACGTGAAGAGCGTGGACGACATGGCCACACTGCTCAAGGGCATCTACATCAACGCCGTGAGCGTGAACTTCACCTGCGCGGAGAACTACTTCGACCTGCTGAAAATCTACGTCGAATACGCCCGCCGCGAGAGCTACGACACCGGTGTGCTCTGCGGCTCGGTGGGCTTCGACATGTTCCGCTATGCGCTGCGGCACGGCCAGTTCCACCGCGGCGAAGAGGGCGACCTGGAGATGGCCGGGCAACTGGTGGAGTACGCCTCCGTGGAGCTGCCCAAGTTCCGTGTGCTGACGGTGGACGGAAGCCTGCTCAACGGTGCCGGCGCCAATGCCGTGCAGGAGCTGGGCTTCACGCTGGCAGCCGCCAACGAACTGGTGTCTCGGCTGACCGACATGGGCGCGAAGATGGAGCATGTCGCCCGCAGCATCGCCGTCAATTTCGGCGTGGGCAGCACCTACTTCACCGAGATGGCCAAGATACGCGCCGCCCGCCTGCTGTGGAGCAAGATTGTGGAGCAGTACAAACCCGAGTGCGACTGCGCCTACAAACTGTTCATCGGCGCCACCACCAGCCGCTGGAACCAGTCGGTCTACGACCCCTACGTGAACATGCTGCGCTCGACCACCGAGGCCATGTCCGCCGCCGTGGCTGGCGCCGACAGCATCTCGGTGCTGCCGTTCGACAACGCCTACAAGGAGGCCGACGACTTCGGCTACCGCATAGCCCGCAACCAGCAGCTGCTGCTGAAAGAGGAGAGCTACCTGGACAAGATAGTGGATCCCGCCGCCGGCAGCTACTACATCGAGAACCTCACCGACCAGATTGCCCGCGGCGCCTGGGAGCACTTCCTGAAAGTGGAGGAGATGGGCGGCTACTGCAAGGCCCTCCGCGCCGGCTACGTGCAGGACGAGGTGGAGAAGACCGCCCGCGAGCGCGACAAGAACATAGCCACCCGCAAGACCACCATCCTCGGCACCAACCAGTACCCCAACCTGCTGGAGAAGATGGGCGAGAAAGTCAGCCCTGAATTCGGAACCCAAACCGAACCCCGAACTCCGAACCCCGAACTCCGAGTACTCAAAGAGTACCGCGGCGCCGAGCCTTTCGAGGTCCTGCGCATGCAGACCGAGAAGGCGACCCGCCGCCCCAAGGTGTTCCTGCTCACCTACGGCAACCTGGCCATGAGAAAGGCACGTTCGGGTTTTGCAACCAACTTCTTCGGCGTGGCCGGCTACGAAATCATCGACAACCCCGGCTTCGCCACCCCCGAGGAGGGCGCCGAGGCAGCCTTGAAGAGCGGCGCCGACGTGGTGGTGCTCTGCTCGAGCGACGACGAGTACGCCCAGCTGACCGAACCCGTGTGCAAGGCACTGAAAGGCAAGGTGAAGAGTCTCGTCCTGGCCGGCTTCCCCAAGGAGATGGTCGAAACCTACAAAGGCTACGGCATCGACGAGTTCATCCATGTGAAAACCAACGTCCTGGAAAGCCTCACCGCTTTCCAGAAACAATTGTTGTAAGCACCCCCGGAAGCGATGCGCCAGTCGCCACTGCTCTACAAGCTGGACAGATACATCCTCGGCAAGTACCTGAAGACGTTCCTGCTGGCGCTGGCGCTCATCATCATCATCGTCATCACCTTCGACGTGTCGGAGAAGCTGGACAAGTTTCTCTCGCACAAAGCCACGCTGTGGCAGGTGGTGTCGGAGTACTACTTCAACTTCATCCCCGGCTTCGTCAACCTCTACAGCCCGCTTTTCATCTTCATCGCGGTGATATTCTTCACCTCGAAGATGGCTGGCCACAGCGAGATTGTGGCCATCCTGAGCTCGGGCATCCGCTACCGCCGCCTGCTTCGCCCCTACGCCTACGGGGCCACCCTGGTGGCCGTCGTGGTGTTCGTGCTGGGCAACTTCGTCATCCCCATCTCCAACCGCCACCTGATCGACTTCGAGGAGCAGTATGTGAAGTCGAAGGTTACCAACTACTACTCCAACCTGCACTTCCAGGCCGAGCGCGGGGTGCAGATATACGCCGAGAGCTACGACGTGAAGTCGCAGCGCGCCTACCAGTTCCGCCGCGAGGTGCTGGCGCCCGACGGCCGCCTGCTGCAGCGCGAGACCGCCAACTCCATCACCTACGACACCGCCGCCTCGCTGTGGCAATGCAACATGTACACCTGCCGCACCATCGACAGCAACCGCAACGAAACCCTGACGCGCGAAAGCACCGCCGAGAAGGACTTCCGCCTGCTGCCCGAAGACCTCAACGTGCTCTCCACACGCGTGGAGACCATGAACACGCCGCAGCTCGTGCGCTACATACAGCGCGAGAAAATGCGCGGCACCGGCACGGTGAAGGCATCGCAAATCGAACTCTACCAACGACTGCTCAACCCGCTGGCCATCGTCGTGATGACTTTCATCGGCGTGGCCATCGCCGCCCGCAAGGCTCGCGGCGGCACCGGCATGCACCTGGCGCTAGGCATCTCCATCGCATTCTCGTTCATCGTATTCATGAAAATCACCACCGTCTTCGCCACCAACGGCGACCTCTCGCCCTTCATGGCGGTGCTGCTCCCCCAGGTGGTGTATGCCCTGGCGGCAGCCTGGCTGATCCACAAAGCACCAAAATAGCGACATTATGACGATCAAGGAAATAGAACAGCAAATTATCGACGAGTTCGCCAACTTCGACGAATGGCTCGACAAGTACGCCTACCTCATCGAGCTGGGCAAGGAGTGCCCCGAAATCGAGGAGCGCGACAAGACAGAGCAGAACCTCATCAAGGGCTGCCAGTCGAGGGTGTGGCTCAGCTGCGAGCACCGCGACGGCCGCCTCTGGTTCCGTGCCGACAGCGACGCCGTCATCACCCGTGGCATCATCACCCTCCTCATCCGCGCCCTCGACGGGCAGTCGCCACAGGACATCCTCGATGCCGACCTGGCCTTCATCGACCAAATCGGCCTCAAGGAGCACCTCTCCCCCACCCGATCCAACGGCCTCACCTCGATGGTGAAGCAGATGAAGATGTACGCCCTTGCCTACAAAATGAAAGGTTAAACCATGGAACCCAACCAAGAGACCATCAAGAGCGCGGTCATCAACTGCCTCAAGAACATCTACGACCCCGAAATCCCGGTCAACATCTACGACCTGGGGCTTATCTACAATGTCGATGTCGACCCCGACCTCAACGTCAAGGTGCTGATGACCATGACGGCGCCCGACTGTCCCGAGGCCGAGTACATGTTCCAGGAGGTGCGCCAGATGGTGGGCTACATCAGCGGCGTGAAAAGCGTCGACGTTGAACTCACCTTCGACCCGCCCTGGGACATGAGCATGATACCCGACGAAGTGAAACTGGAACTGGGATTTTTATAATTTAGTTAAACTAGTTGAACTAGTTAGACTAGTTAAACTAGAAAAAACAGCATGAAACGGCTCTTCAGAAAGAAATCCGCCGCCGCCCTGGCCGGCCAGTCGCTGGACAGCATGATGTGGCGCCGCTTTCGCCGCAACCCGCTGTCGGTGGCCAGCCTGGTAGCGATCGGCCTCTTCGCCCTGGTGGCCACTCTAGGCTACCTCATCACCCCCGACCCAACCCCCTACTGCAACCAGCAGTACCTCGAACTGGCCACCCTCAAGCCCGGCTCCAAGGCCACCTTCCTCTGCACCGCAGACTCCGCACCCCGCACTCCCCACTCCACCCTGAAAAAGATGCTTCGGGGCCAACCCCTCCCCTACACCGCCACGCCCATTATAAAATATGAACACGCGCGCGACAGCATCGTGGCCACTCCCTACAACGGCGACCCGATTGCGGTCGCAGCCTCGAAGGCTTTCGTCAGGGAACGCCGCTTCTGGCTCGGCACCGACGCCTACGGGCGCGACGTGCTCTCGATGCTCATGATCGGCTCACGCGTGAGCCTCTCGGTGGGCTTCATCGCCATCCTCATCGCCCTCCTGCTGGGCATCACCCTCGGCGCCCTGGCGGCCTACCGCGGCGGCTGGGTGGACAACCTCATCCTCTGGTTCATCAACGTCGTCTGGTCCATCCCCACGGTGTTGCTGGTCATCGCCATCACCTTCGTGCTGGGCAAGGGCTTTTGGCAGATATTCGTGGCCGTGGGCCTGACGATGTGGGTCGACATCGCCCGCGTGGTGCGCGGCGAGGTGCTGTCGCTGAAGGAGAAAGAGTATGTCGAGGCCACGCGCGCCCTGGGCTACAGCACGGCGCGCACCCTGGTGCGGCACGTGCTGCCCAACGTGGCGGGAGCCGTGGTGGTGGTCGCCGCCTCCAACTTCGCCAGCGCCATACTCCTCGAGGCGGGACTCTCCTTCCTCGGCATCGGTGTGCAGCCACCCATGCCCTCGTGGGGCATGATGGTGAAGGAGAACTACGGCTACCTGCTGCTCGACAGCGCCTACCTGGCCCTGCTCCCCGGTGCCTGCATCATGGTGGTGGTGCTGGCCTTCATGCTCCTCGCCAGCGGCCTCCGCGACGCACTCGACGTGCGCCGATAATCTCTTTTTGTGTCATATTTGCGCAACAATAACCTAAAAAACAGAGAGGATTAAGAATAATTAACACTACACAAAGCACTATAATTCAACACCATATCACATTCTGCAAAAAAAAAATGGCGCCATGTGGGGAAAAAAGCGTACCTTTGCATCCGATTTCATTTGGAAATCCGAAATTTAGAAACATTTTAAAACAAAATTATTAACCCAAAAACATTAAACAACACATGAAAAACATCTTCAAACTCATGGGCATTGCCCTCCTCGGTTGCAGTATGCTCGTCGCTTGCGGCAACGACGAAGAAGAAACCAAGATTCCCGACGGCGCCACTGTGAAGTTCGACGGCCAGACCTACGATGAAAACGCCTTCGCCACCAAGAGCTACAGCTACTTTGCCAACTACGGTGCCATTTCTGCCGCCCTCCACGCCGGCACCGCCATGCAGAACATCGAAGACTTCTGCCCCGGTTTCGAAATGGGCGTTGCTTCGACCGAAACTGGCACCCTCACTGGCGAGTGCAACGCCGAAGGAAAATTCCCCGAGAGCAAAATTGCCTACTGCGAGTTCTACAAGAACACCGTCCTGAAGAGTAACGACGCGTACTATGGCGACTTCTGGGCCAAGACCGTCAACATGGAACTGAAAGCCATTGACCTGACCGCCCTCACCTACACTGCCACCTTGAACGGCACCATGTTCGATGCCAAAGCCGCTTTTGTTGATCAAGCTGGCGTGGCTGCAGCTTCCACCGCTGCCTTCGAGGCCACTTTCGGCAACGTCACCATGACCGCTGCAAAATAATCCGGCAAATAACTGAACCCTAAACAACTCTCCTATATGAAAAAGACTTTCAAACTGATTGCTATTGCTACCCTGGCACTCGGCCTGACCGTTGCCTGCAAGAGCAACAAGGCAGAGGAACCCGTTGAGGACAGCACCCTGATGGAACTCATCGACACCACCAACACCATCGAGGAAATCGCCGAGGAAATCGTCGAGAACGTCGAGGAACCCGTCAAGAAGACCGTCAAGGAGACCGCCAAGAAAGTTGAGAGCGAGTTCAAAGAGGCCACCAACGAGACCCTCAAGAACACCACCGAGCAGAACACCACCAACAAGCTCAATCAAAAAATAGCCAAGGACAAGGGTCTGCAGGAAGCCAGCAACAACAACGGCACCAAGGCTGAAAACGCCACCGTCAACGTTCCCGACACCAAAACCAACACCGAAAACAAACTCAAGAGACGCTAAACCGTCCTTGAAAACCGCTGCGCAAAGGGCCATTCCAGTGGCCCTTTGCCTTTTTCACACAAAAAAACAAAATTCCCCGATGCGATACCTGCCCCTGCTGGCAGCCGCCCTGCTGGTCGTCGGCTGCACCCCCAAAGACCCGGACATCCGCCAGGCCGCCCAGCGCTACCTGGACGCTACCGCCACCTACGATGTCTCCTCTGCCGTCGAATACTGTACCCCATCAACGGCCGAAGGACTGAAAGCCATCGAAAAGCACCTGCTGTCGCTTGCCGACTCAAGCTTGCTGCAGGCCAACATGCCCGCCACCATCCGCATCTCCGCCGTGGAACGCACGTCGGACAGCACCGCCACCGTCCAATACCACAAAAAGACCCCCATCAAGCAATTCGACGGCACACTGGACATGGTGCTACGCGACGGCCGGTGGCTCGCCCACCTGCCCATCAGCCTGCCCAATGTGATGCACACCGACGGCCAAAAGGTGCGTGAATTCAACTACGACAGCATCGCCCAACGCATCGCCGACGGCCGCATGGAACTCCGTGCCGTCCCCAAAGACTCCCTCGTCAGCCTGCGCTGACAAGCGCATTTTCCCTATCAGAAAACAAGTGGCATTTCCACAAAGCGGTACTTTTGTAATCCAAAGTACCGCTTTCGTTCATGAATTCCGTTGTGGCATTGACTCGGACTCTGGCCCCAAAGGGCTACTCTTGGCTCTCCCAATCGGGAGGGGGCAGGGTGTCGGCAGCGGCGGCGGCCTCGGAGCGGTCGATGCGGGCCAAGGCACTGTCCATGATGGGACGGTAGTGTTCGGGGTGGGTCGTGTAGTAGGCCAGGCTGCGCCCCAACGCCTCGCGATCCACGCCGTGGCGCGCGAGGAGGTCGTCATAGGCTTGCATCACCCGGGGCGACAGGGTGTCGAACCGGTACTCGGTCTCGACGGCGTTGTAGCCTTCGAGGAGGTAGGCGTCGGCCATGACCGCGGCCATCGTCTCGGGGTCGAGCACGTCGTCGGGCCGCGGCTCGGTACGGCAGGCGGCCAGGAGCAGCAGGGCGGCCAGGGCCAGGTGGGTCTTGTTGTGTCTCATGCGTCGGCGGGGCGAAAAAAGCAGGTCCAGCCCGAAGGCACAGACCTGCTACCTAAATACAAAACACTTTTCTTATTTCTTCAGGGCGTTGGAGATAGCCTCGGCGCCTTTCTTGACACCCTCGTTGGCGGCGTCCTTGACGGCCTCGGTGGCTTTCTCTTTCACGCAGGCGTTGAACTCGGCGTCCATGGCAGCCTTGAACTCCTCGTTGTCCTGATAGGCGGCGTAGCTCTGGCTGAGGATGCTCTTGATGCAGGCCTCAACGCTGGCGGCGTCGGTCTTGTAGCAGTTGCACTTGGCACGGCCGGCCTCGCGGGCGGCTTCGAGCATGGCATCCATGTCGGCGGTGGCGTCGCTCACCATGTCGGTGGCCTCGTCGGCAACGTTCTCGATGGTCTCGTCGATAACCTCTTCAGTCTCGGCGGGCTTGTTGTTTCCGCAGGAAACGGTCATGGCGGCCACGAAAAGGGCTGCGCCAAAGAAGGATAATACTTTCTTCATCTTGTTGTTTTTTAAAGGTTTAACTTTTTGTTTACATGTCTTTCGAATTGCAAAAGTACAACTTTTCCCCGACAGGTCTGCAATTTTTTTTCTTAAATAATGCAAAAAACCCTCCGGCGGAGGGTCTCGGGGTGGGAGTAACAGGGATCGAACCAGTGACCTCCTGCTTGTAAGGCAGGCGCTCTGAACCAGCTGAGCTATACTCCCTTAGCCGTCGGGGCGTACCCGATTTCGAAATGCAAAGATACGAACATTTTCGAAACTGGCAAAATATTTTTTCCGCGCCACGCCCAAAAGGCGGAAAAAAGGCGTTGGTGCGCTGTGAGTCCATATCGTCCCATATCGCGTCAGAGTTTATGTATTCATTAAGAGAGTATCTAGGGAGTACCTAGAGGGTACCCTGCGCCCGGATGCCTAGGAGAAGGTCTGCATGGACACCAGGCGGCTGTACAGCCCGCCGGCCGCCAGCAGCTGCTCGTGGGTGCCGCGCTCCACGATGCGCCCCCGCTCCAGCACCACTATCAGGTCCGCGTGTCGTATGGTGCTCAACCGGTGGGCCACCACTATCGACGTGCGTCCCTTCATCAGGGCCTCCAGCCCCTGCTGGACGGCCACCTCCGACTCCGTGTCGAGTGCCGACGTGGCCTCGTCGAGCAGCAGTATCGGCGTGTTGCGCAGCACCGCCCGGGCGATGCTCAACCGCTGCCGCTGGCCACCCGAGAGGTTCATCCCCCGGTCGCCGATGGTGGTCTGGTAGCCCTGCGGCAGAAGGCCGATAAACTCGTCGGCATGCGCCACCCGCGCCGCCTCGCGTATCGCCTCCTCCGAGTAATCCCCGGCACCGAAGGCGATGTTGGCCGCCACCGTGTCGTTGAAAAGTATGCAGTTCTGCGACACCAGCCCGAACTGCGACCGCAACGAATCGATGTTCAAATCGCGTATCGGCCGCCCGTCAATCAGTATCTCTCCGGCCGTGCAGTCGTAGAAGCGCGGCAGCAGGTCCACCAGCGTGGTCTTGCCCGCCCCCGACGGCCCGACCACCGCCACCGTGGCCCCTCGGGGCACAACCAGATCGATGTGCGACAACACGTCGCGCCCTTCGCCATAGGAGAACGACACGTCGCGGAACTCAATCTCGCCGGAAAACGGAGGCATCACCTCCGCTCCAGGCTTCTCCACTATGACCTCGTCGGCATCAAGCACCTCCACGTAGCGCCGCGCCGAGGCGTCAGTCTTCTGAAACACGTTGTAGGTTCGCACAATGGCATGGATGGGCGGTATCAGGCGTGCGAAGATAATCACGAAAAAGACGAAGATGGAGGGCTGGATGGAACCGTCGAACACCTGCCATCCGCCTATAACAAGGATAATCACCAGCGCCAGGGTACCCAGTATCTCGCTCAAGGGTCCCGACAGCTCGCGACTGCGCGCCACCTTGACCATGGTGCGGGCATACTCGCCGTTGGCCTCGTCGAAACGCCGTAACCTCTCCTCTTCACGTCCGAACGACTTGATGGCCTTCAGCCCCGCCAGCGACTCCTCCAGTATGGCCGTCATCCCCCCCAGCTCGCTCTGCCCTTTCTGCGACGACCGCTTCAGTCGCCGCCCGATGCGCACCATCATCCACACCCCCGCCGGCAACACCAGGAGGAACAGCACAAACAGTCGCCACGACACAAATATCAGTATGCCACTGAAGACAATTATGTTAATCGGCTCCTTCACCAGCGACTGCAACAAACCCACGCACCACTCCAGTTCGGTCAGGTCGTTCGACATGCGGCTTATCAAATCCCCGCGGCGCTTGCTGTTGAAATACGAGATGGGGAGGATGGTTACCTTGCGGTAGATGTCGTTGCGCAGCCACTCTATGGTTCCGGTGCGTACCTGCGACAGGAATATTTGCGCCACATAGCGGAAGAGATTGCTCAAAAACGAGCACCCCACATAGGCCGCACCCACCACCACCAGGCACCAGGCTGTCCCCTTGACGGCTTGGTATTGGTAGAGATGCCAGAAGGCCCAGTCGGTCAGCTGCCGCTGGTTCAGCCCCAGTTCCGGCTCGACTTCCGGCACACCATTCAAGCCGAACATCAGTTCCACGAAGGGGATAATCATCACATAGGCACCCACGCTGCAGAGGATGTGCAGCACATTGAACAGCACATTGAGCACTATCTGCAACGGGAAGTGCTTCAAATACCCGAATATGCGCCACATTGCCCTCATTGCACCTTCAGTCTGCATCCATGAATATCGGTTCCCCCGCGATGGCTTAACCGCTCCGTGCGGAGACGTTGTCCAACCAAAAAGTCATAAATGGATTTGGCCTCGGCTGCTTTTCGGCACTCGATGGCGACGTGAATACGGGGATTTTCTATCAGCCACGCCGCCCAAGCCTTCAACAGTCGCTCCGACTCGGCCGAAAGTCGCCCCCCCGACAAAAAACTGACACTGAGTGGCACCTCGGTACCCTTCATCGCCGGCAGCAACTCCACCCGCCCCGACCTCTTGCCGCGTTCCACGCCAGTGCCACTCACACTGACTATGCCCGGCATCTTGCCCTGGGCTGTAACGGTAAGAATGTTGTGTTCCTGCATGGAAAGCACCATGCTCACACTACCCAGGCCGCTGTACACACAGCCCCGATCCAGTTTGACTTCAGCCTGCAACGGCTTCCCATTCTCATCCGACACCTCCAACCGGTAGCAAGCCATCGGCTCCGGCTGCGCGGCAGAATACAGGTCGAACATCAGCACATCGGTGCCTGCCACCCCTGCCAGCCGGCCGGGAAAGTAGGCACGCTGCCCGTCGGCTGTTACACCTATCGAGAGTTCCTCACCATCGGAACGGATGGGCAGACCCAGATGGGTAGGCTGGCGACTGCCGGCATCGATGACATCGGCGAAGTAAATGTCATATCCACCAAAACCCTGCCAGCCGTCAGATACAAAGTAAAGCGTGTGTCCGTCGGCATGGATGAACGGGAATTTCTCATTTCCTGTAGTATTGATGGCGGAACCCAAGTTCTCCGGTCTACTCCAGTCGCCATTCTTCAGCCTTCGGCATCGCCAAATGTCGGTACCGCCATACCCTCCCTTCCTGTTGGAGACAAAGTAGAGCATTGACCCGTCGGGCGTGATAGAAGGCTGCGACTCCCATGTGCGGTCACCATTGACATTGGTGCCGGCGTTCCGCACAGGTTGCCAGTGGCCGTCCTCATAGGTGGTGAAATAGATGTCGCTGTTGGCGTAGCCTCCACTATTGGTTATACGCGAATAGAACAGCATACGGCCATCAGCGGTAAGGGAGACACTGCCTTCGGGAACACCTTGGTTGAAGGGCTCGGGCAATTCTGTGCCTTTCGAGTAGGCGCTGTCGCCCCACTCGCTGACAAACAGTTTCCACTGCAGGTTCTCCGTGGTTTTGGTGTAAAAGGCCGATCGATCCTGCTTGGCAGGTATCTGGCGCAGGTAGTAGCAACGGGTGCCGTCTGTAGTGATATAGGGAAGCATCTCGTTGCGTTTGGAGCTGACCCCCGGGAGGGGCTGCGGGGCGAATGGCGCCTCGTGAATGTTGGCTTCCGAGAGGAACCTGGCCCAATGGAGACAGGCCGAAGCATAGTTATAGACCGAGGTTTGAGCCTTATCGTCGGTGGCATTGGCCAAACGGAAGTATTTCTCCAGGGCTGCCGCCGCCGCCTCGTAGCGCTCGTCAGTGTAAAGAATCATTCCCATATAGTAGTGAGCCAAGGCGTTGGGATAGTTTGGGCAGAGTTCAAGACACTTGGGAAAATACTTACGTATAGCATTGACGTTGAATCCGTTCTTGACCGAGAGCATACCGAGCCAGAACTGCGGCTCGGCAGCCTTGGGGTTCTTCTGCGCAAGACGGCGCAGTATCTGCGATGCCTCACGATACTGGTGGGCGTTGTAGTGGACGAGGGCCTTGTCAAGGTCTGACTTGTCGGAGCCCTTCAGCTTGACACTGCAAGCCCACTGCCCGCTGACAACCAGCGGCACTAGGAGCAGTACGGCGAGTGTCAGGCGGCGGAGCATCAGAGCTTGGCGGGGTCTATGTTGAAATTGGCGTCGGGACCGTTGCAGGGCGACGAGCACTGGATGGCGCACTCGGCGCAGGGGGTAAGTTCGCCATGGAGGCGTTTCTTGACCATGTCGCCCACTATATCTCGCAGTTCCGGTATGGCAATCATGCGTATCACCTCGTCGCAGAAGGCATAGCTGAGCATGGTAACGGCGGTGCGCTCGGAGATGCCGCGGGTCATGAGGTAGAAGAGGGCTTGCTCGTCGAGCTGGCCGATGGTGCTGCCATGCGAGCATTTGACATCGTCGTTGTAGATTTCCAGGAAGGGGCGGGTCTCGACGTGGGCCTTGTCGGTGAGCAGTATGTTACGGTTGGTCTGGTAGGCTTCGGTCTTTGCCGCGCGGTCCTGCACCAGGACATGCCCATTGAAGCGGGCACGCGCCGCATCGTCAAGGATGCCTTTGTAGAGTTCACGGCTGCGGCAGCCGGGCGACGCATGCTCGACAAAGATGTAGTTGTCGCACCGCTGCTCACGGTCGACGAGATAGAGTCCGCCGGCTTCCAGCTCGCACTGCGGGCCGTGCATTCGCACCTCTATGTTGTTGCGCACGTGTCCGCCACCAAGGGTAACGGTGTTCATCAGCAGGCGCGAGCCACGTTGCATATCGACACGCAGGTCGGTGAGGCAGAGGTCGGGAGTGTCCATGCCCTGGAAGCGGTAGAATTCCACGCGGGAGTCCTCACCCATCTGCATGGAAATGAACTGGCTGGAGGGGATGCACTGCACTCCTGCACCCATCTGATCCACCACCCACCGGTCGCCACAGGCCACGATGCGGAGGTCAACGCCACGGGGGACATCGAGGGACTCGGGTCGGGCATCGGCGGGCAACTGCCAGTCATCGCCCCAGGGGCGGGGCAATTTGTCCTTGAGTATCATTGCAACTCCTCCCGTATCCAGTCGTAACCACGCTGCTCCAGTTCGAGGGCGAGTTCTTTCGGACCCGTCTTCACGATGCGGCCCTCGTAGAGGACGTGGACAAAGTCGGGCACGATGAAGTCAAGCAGACGCTGGTAGTGGGTGATAACGATAGTGGCGTTCTCGGCGGAGCGCAGCTTATTGACGCCGCCGGCGACGATACGCAGGGCGTCGATGTCGAGGCCACTGTCGGTCTCGTCGAGGATGGCCAGCGTGGGTTCGAGCATGGCCATCTGGAAGATCTCGTTCTTTTTCTTCTCGCCGCCACTGAAGCCTTCATTGACTGAACGGTTGGCCAGCGAGGCTGTCATCTCGACCACCCCCTTCTTCTCCTCCATAAGGCGGAGGAACTCGGCGCCGGAGAGGGGGTCGAGGCCGCGGTACTTGCGCTGCTCATTGACGGCGGTGCGCATGAAGTTGGCGATGCTCACACCGGGAATCTCCACCGGGTACTGGAAACCGAGGAAGAGACCCTCGGCGGCGCGGACGTCGACGGGGAGGGAGAGTATGTCCTTGCCCTTGTAGATGACCTCGCCGGCGGTTACGGTGTACTTGGGGTTGCCCGCGATGACGCCGGCCAGGGTGCTCTTGCCATTGCCGTTGGGACCCATGATGGCGTGCACCTCACCGAGGTTGATTTCGAGGTTTACCCCCTTCAATATCTCGCGCTCGCCTATGCAAGCGTGCAAATTGCGGATTGAGAGAAGCGACATTCTTATTGCAAACGTTTGATTATTACCATACTAAACATTGGCATACCCATGGCTGCCACGGAGCAAAGGTACGACTTTTTTCCGATACCGCCAAACTAAATTGTCTCCCGGGAGCGGCAAGGCGGCAGGGACTCTCCTAATACTCCCTAGATACTCTCTTAATGAATACATAAACAAAAGTGCGCTATGGGACGATATGGATTCATAGCGCACCACGCCTTTTTCCGCCGGGGTCTCCAGGGCCTCTTTGGTGCCTTTGCCCCAGGGGGATGGAAAATATTTTTTGCCGATTCGCGAAAAGTGTGTAATTTTGCACCCCGAAAATGGGCAGACCGATAGTTACACTGACAACCGACTGGGGCCACCAGAGTTTCTTCGCGGGCATGGTCAAGGGAAGGCTCCACAGCCTCGTGGAGGATGTGGAGGTGGTGGACGTGGCGCACCATGTGGAGCCGTTCAACGTGAGGGCGGCGACGTTCGTGGTGCGGCACGGGTGCCTGGGTTTCCCCGCAGGGACGGTCCACATTGTGGATGTGGCATCGACCCCGGAGGGTGGGAACGCGTTCGTGGCGCTGAAGGTGCGCGGGCAGTATTTCATCTGCTGCGACAACGGCCTGCCGTCGATGGCCTTCGGCGACGAGGTGGAGGAGGCAGTGAGCCTTCCCTTGCAGGAGAACCGCAGCTACACCTTCGCGGCCTACAGCGTGTTTGCCGTTGCGGCGGCCAGGTTGCTGTGCGGAACGCCTCTGGGCGACCTGGGGCCGCGCGTGGAGCAGCTGCGACCGCAGCTGCTGCCCAGCTGGGTGAGGGAGGGCGACGAGTTCCGCATCCCGATCCTGTACACCGACAGCTACGGGAACGCCTACCTGGCCATGTCGTACCGCGAGTTCCTGGAGTTGGGGCAGAACCGCCCCTTCGTGATGCGGGTGAGGGAAGAGCGGGTAACCGAGGTGTCGGCCACCTACCATTCGGCCTCCGCCCTGCCCCAGCGCCATGCACGGGGCGGGCGCGGCTTGCACCTGACGGTGTCGGCCACGGGCCAGCTGGAACTGTCCTGCGGCAACGGCTCGTTTGTGCAGATGTTCGACCTGCGGGCCGACGGGATGGTCATGCTTGAGTTCAAGTAGAAAGAAGTGCGGCGCCTCGCGGCGCCGCACACCTATACAACCATAAATCAATTCTCTTATTTCTCTTTCGGGGTCTTCCAATTGAAGAAGATTTGGATACCGGCCATCTGGTAGACCTGCCAGTGCCCCCATGTGTCCATGCCGCTGAAGTCGGTGTCCCACTTGAGGTTGAGGGCGAAGTTGGCGGCGATGTGCTTGGAGAGGCGGTAGTCGAGTTTGAGCTCGAAATCGAGGTCGGTCTCGAAGGCGCGGCGGCCGATCCAGCGCTTGGCCTTCAGGTCGTCCCACGTCTCGTCGGTGCCGAGTGTGTAGTTGCAGTCCTCGGGCTTGAGCGAAGGGTTGGAGGGGTCGGGGGTAAAGTCGGCGATACCCGCCCAGTTCATGTTGCCGGGTTTCTTGTAGTCGTAAAAGAGTTCGAGGCGGGCGTAGAGGTCAAGGTCGGGGAGGATGTCCTTCTTGAGGTACTGGGCCTTGATGTAGGAACCGAGACCGAAATAGGTGTGGGTGAAGGTGGCTGGGTCGGCGGGGTCGAATTCCTTGCCCTGAATGACACCGTAGAAGAGTTCGCGAGCCAGGAGGTTGTCGTTGCAGACGAAGGTGGTCTTGCCGGTGAGGAAGGAGAGGGAGATGCTCCAGTCGGGCTTCTTGTACTCGAAAGCGAGGGCGGTGGTGAGGTAGGCCGGGGCGAAGAAGCTGGACACGACGGTGCCGGTGTCGCTCAAATTGGCGTATTCGCGCCCTTCGCCGAACTGGGTCTTGAGGTTGGCGGTGAAGCTGGCGCCCCAGGCGGGCCACTTGGAGAAGGGGGTCCAGGTGATGGCGCTGGTGAGGTCTATCTTGTCGTTGCTTTTGCGGCGGGTCTCGAAGAAGATGTCGTCCTCGGTATCAAGATTCTGCCATGCGAAGCCGTAGGCGAGATCGGCGATGTTGTCCCAGGTGTACTTGGGGTGGGTGTACTTGTAGTTGCCGAAGAAGGTGGCGGTGAGGTCAATCTGAGAGTTGCCGCTCTTCGACCAGTTGTTGAAGAAAAACTCGCTGGCCTTGAGGGCGGGGGTGGAGGAGGTGCTCCATGTGCCGCCGGAGAGAACGGACTCTTCCTGGGCACGGAGGGGCAGGGAGGCCACCAAGAGGGCGGCACCAAGAATAACGATGCGTTTCATAACTCTAAAATATTGTTTAACGACTGATTGATTTCCGATTGGGTGAACCCCTTGGAGGCGAGGAAGGCCGAGAGCTTCTTCCGGAGAGTGAACTCGTCGCCCCCCGAGGTGCGCAGCTCGGCCAGCTTGCCGTTGGCGGCGGACATGAGAGCCTGCTGGTAAGCCTCCTCGCTGACGGCGGCCATGCCCGCCTCGACAGTGGCGCGCGAGAGATGCTTCATGCGCAGATGGTAGAGCACCTTCTGACGGCCCCAGTTATAGTTGACAATCTTGCTTTCGCAGAAAGCCCGCGCATAGCGCACGTCGTCGATGTACCCTTCGTTTTGCAACGCCTTCACCACCACGTCGGCCTCATCGGGCGATGCCTTCCATGCCACCAGTTTCTGCCGCACCGTATCCTCACATTGTTCCGACTGGGCGCAGTAGTGCTTGGCTCGGCTAAGCAAATCATTGATATTAATATTCTTACGAAGATTTGCATCCATATTGAAAACGATAATTCAAAGTGCAAAAGTACAACTTTTTTTGAAACAGCGCAAAAAAAACTTACAACCGTGTGGATGGAAGGCTGAAAAATAAATTTATATGTCCAATTCAATTTTTTTTCGTATTTTTGCACTTTCTACCTTATATATATAATATATGGCAAAAGGGAAAATACTATTTGTAAATCAAGAGATTATACCGTTTTCCGCCGAGAGCGAACAGGGTGTGATGGGGCGCTATCTGCCGGCAAAAATGCAAGAAATGGGGCGCGAAATCAGGGTTTTCATGCCCAAATTCTGCGAGGTGAACGACCGCAAGCACCAACTGCACGAGGTGATACGTCTGTCGGGCATGAACCTGATAGTGAACAACTGCGACCACCAGCTCATCATCAAGGTGGGTTCCATTCCCTCGGCTCGTATGCAGGTATACTTCATTGACAACGAGGAATATGCCATACACGGCGGAAGTATGGTGGACGACAAGGGCTGCCCGCTGCCCCACACCGACGAGCGCCTGCTCTTTTTCGGCCGTGGCACCCTGGAGGCGGTGCGCAAGCTGGCCTGGCAACCCCATCTGATCAACTTCTCGGGCTGGCTGTCGGCCATGATTCCTTTCTACCTGCGCCGCATCAACAAGGAGAACGCTTTCTTCAGCGGCACCAAGATGATCATCACCCTGGTGGACGACGGCTTCAACGGCCCCATCGACGGCGACCTGGAGCGCAAGATGAAAACCGACAACGCCACTGCCAAGGATCTGCGCCTGTACGGCGAGAACGACTACCTGGGCCTCATGAAGGCCGCAATCACCTACTCCCACGGCGTCATCATCGGCTCGCCCAACGCCAACCCCGAACTGGTGGCCTTCGCCAAGGAGAACAAGCGCAACGTGCTGGACCACATCGCCGACCGTGACGAGTTCTTCGCCCGCATCAACAAGTTCTACGACAGCATTGTAGGCGCCAGCAAATTCGAGAACTAACACCATCCCCCCCCCTCCCCTATGGTTCACAAAATCCACAAACTGATACTCGGCCTGGCCGCCCTGGCCATGATGGCCGCCCTGGTCGCCTGCGAGGACGAGGAGTCCGCGCTCGGCATCGACCTGGTGGACTCCTCCACCATGTTCGACGGAGCCCAATACACCCTCTACCCAAACGCAGCGTGGAGCAAGACCGAAGACTCGCTGCTGACCAGCAACTACAGCTTCGGCATCATCGGAAACCTCGAAGACCCCGTGTTCGGGAAAACCCAGGCGGTGGTCTACACCCAGATAGCCCTCGCGGACAACACCTCATCGATCAACTTCTCGGAAGTTACCATCGACTCGGTGGTGATGACTTTCACCAAGCACCAACTCTTTCCCGACACGGCGGGGAACTACAACCTGCGCTTCGAGGTGAAGCAGCTGGCCGATCCGCTGGAAAGCGACAAGCGCTACTACAGCAGCGACGCTATCGCCGTGGACGAGAGCACCCTGTTCTTCGACGACATGGTAACGGTGAGCTACACCGACACCGTGGTGCGCCTTGTCCTCGACCCCTCCATCAACCGCCTGCTGGCCGACTCGGCCTCGGCCGAGGAATTCGTCGCCCACACACGCGGCCTGCGCATCCGCGTTGCCGAGGGCAGCGACAACGGCATGATGGGCATCGACTTCTCGTCGGCCCAGACCTGCATCACCGCCTACTACCACTACGACTCCATCTTAGGCCAACACCCCTTCTACATGGGTGCCAACACCGCCCACTTCGTGCAGTTCATCCATGACTACAGTGGTTCCCCCCTCAACGGTACCGACAGCATCGACGGCACCAACCGCCTCTACCTGGAACCCATGGGAGGCCACTGCATCCATCTGAATTTCGGCCGCGACCTGATGAAGTTCTACCAGGAACACCCCACCGCCGCCGTGCACCACGCCGAGTTGCGCCTGCCGCTGGCGGCCGAGTCCAGTTCGCTTGTGCCCGACCAGGTACTGGCGCTCTACAAGGACGCCGCCGACTCGCTAATCTACATCCCCGACCTGACCGACATCTACACGATGAGCGGTTTCGACGGCCACTACAACTCCGACGGGGGCTATTTCCGTCTCCGCGTAACTCGCCACATCCAAAGTCTCCTGCGCCGCGAAGGCATCGACCACGGCATGGTGCTGCTGCTCGACTCGCGCCGCCACACAGCCAACAGCGCCATCATCAACGGCATCTCCGACACGGCCACCTCGCCCAAGATAGTATTTGTGTATTCCGAATAATCCCCCCACCCCATATACCTCATGAAACAGCAAGCCCTTTTCGCCATCGCCGCCATCATGCTCCCCGTGTGCGCGTCGGCACAAAGCCTCTACCAAAAGAAATACGAGAACTCCACACAGGTATCGGTGGAAGGCCACCTCGACGACCAAGGCCGCCGCAACGGTGCCTGGACGTGGTGGTATCCCGATGGGCGCGTGTCGCAGCAAGGCACCTACACCAACGGCGAGCGTAGCGGAGTGTGGACCACCTATTACAACGACGGCAACCGCAAGGCTGAAGAATGCTACGGCACCGGCACCTCTCGTTCGTGGCACCGCAACGGCGACCTCAAGAGCGAGGTGGCTGTGGAGAACGGCAAGCGCACGGGTCTCTACCGCTCGTGGCATGATAACGGGCAGACCGAAGAGGAGGCCACCTACGTGAACGGCAAACGCGAGGGCAAAACCTCGCAGTGGCACCGCAACGGAGCCCTGCGCTTCTCCGGATTCTACCAGAACGACCTCCTGCAAGGCGACGCCTCCTGGTTCCTCGCCAACGGGAAACCTGACATGAAGGGCACCCTCGTGGACGGTGAGCAGGACGGGAAATGGATCTACTACTGGCAGTCCAATGGCAAGGTGGGCATCCAGGGTTCCTACTCCAAAGGCAAGGAGACCGGCACCTGGACATACTACTATGAAACCGGCGAACGGTGGCGCGAAGGCAACTACACCGACGGCAACCGCGAGGGTACCTGGACCACCTACTATGAAAGCGGCCGCAAACTGCACGAGGGTCGCTACGAGAACGGCCTCGAAGAAGGGAAATGGGTCTCGTGGTACGAGGACGGCACGGTGGACTACTACGGAAACTTCTCCGAAGGACTCAAAGACGGGGAATGGCGCGGCCTCTACGACGACGGATCCGTGCGCTATATCATCCACTACGCCCAGGACGAGAAAGACGGCGAAGAGGTGCGCTACTACCCCAACGGCAAGCTGGAACTGCGCCAGAACTTCAAACAGGGCAAACTCAACGGCAAGTACGAGCGCTACAACGAGGCAGGCTCGCTGGTGGAAAAAGGTCAGTTCACCGACGGAGAGAAGGAGGGCAAGTGGAGTTGGTACGACGGTGGCCGCGAGGTGTACAAAGCCAAGTTCCGCAATGGCAAGGAGGTGAAATGAAACTCCTGCTGGCCTCCCAGTCGCCCCGTCGGCGGCAACTGCTGGCCGAACTGGGCTATCCTATAGACTATGTCTCCATTTCCGTGGAGGAATCCACTCCTCCGGGCTTGCCCGCGTCCGAAGTGGCGGGCTATCTGGCCGAATTGAAAGCCTCGGCTTGCCCCGATGGACACATTGGCGACGGCCAGGTACTCATCACCGCCGACACGGTGGTGGTGTGTGAAGGACACGTGCTGGGAAAACCCGCCAACCGCGACGAGGCGCTGGCCATGCTGCGCTCCCTGTCCGGCCGACGGCACACCGTATACACAGGAGTCTGCCTGCGCACCCGCAAACGGAAGCACACTTTCTCCGAAGCCACCGAGGTAACATTTGCCCCCCTGGAGGAGCGCGACCTGGCCTACTATGTGGACACCTACCGCCCGTTCGACAAGGCGGGAGCCTACGGCATCCAGGAATGGATTGGCATGGTGGGCATCGAGGCCATCAACGGCTGCTACTACAACGTGGTCGGCCTCCCCGTGGCACGTATGTACAGAGAACTGAAAAAACTCTACCGCGACACGGAAAGCATCTGATTCCGGTCCAAGACAATCTCGCCGCGGTCCAGCATATCGCGCAGGACGGCGGTGATATCGGTGTAGCCCTGGTCCGCAAGCAGCATCATAAGTCCCTGCACCGTCATGGGCGACGAGGCAAGCTGGGTTAGTATCGCCTGCCGCTGGTCGTCGGCCGTGAAGTGGCGGTGTGTGCAGACATCACACAGTCCACAATTACAGTCGGCCTTCTCTCCGAAATAGGCCACCAGGTAACGGCTGCGGCACAGGTCGCGCTGGGTGGCATAGCGGATGACGGCCTCCAGGCGCTGCTCGGCAGCCTGGCGCAACTGGTCGTAGCTGTGCTGCCTTGGAAAGATGAACCCCTCGTCGATGCGGGGCGAAAGGAAAATCAACTGGGGTTTGTCGGTGCGGGGCTGGTAATCGACAACATGCCTCTCATGCAACCTGGCCAGCATGCCGCGCACCTCGCCTGCCGTGGAGAAACAGCGAGAAGCCACCTTGGCCTCGTCGATGGACACTGGGGCGGTGAGCAGACCGGGGTACATACGCATCAACGTCTCCAGCAGTTCACCCAAACGCTGGTGTTCCACTTGAAAACGGTAGAGTTCGGAGCGCGACACAGGGACATGGAGCGTGGAGTGGGCCGAATCGGGGTCGGGGAAAGCGACAAGCCCCTCACGCTCCAGGAAGCGGCAGGCGCCGTAGAACTCGCGGCGGTCAAAGTTGTAGGTGGCACGGACACGCTCGAATTCGAAATCGAAACGGGTGTCGGCACCACTTCCGAGTGGTAGCCTGTAGTAGTTGCACAGCGCACGGTACACGTTGCGGACATACTTCAACGGGGGGTAGTCGGACTCCAGGTCATGCCTACGCATGACGAGGTCGGAACTGTCGACAATCAGCACCGCCTGGGCAGACAGCCCGTCGCGCCCTGCGCGTCCCGCCTCCTGGAAGTAGGCTTCCAGCGAGTCGGGCAAATCCAGATGTACCACAAAGCGCACATCAGCCTTGTCCACTCCCATGCCAAAGGCGTTTGTGGCCACCATCACCTGCCGCTGTCCCGTCATCCACAGTCCCTGGCGCGCATCACGCTCGCGGGCATCGAGACCGGCGTGGTAGTAGGTGGCCGGAATGCCGTTCTCGACCAGAAAGTGCGCCACCGCCTGGGTATTGCGGCGGCTGCGGGTATAGACAATGCCCGAGTCCCCGGAAGAACCTATCACATGCAGCAGGTTTCGCTTCTTGTCCGCACTCTCAATCACACGGTAGGCGAGGTTGGAACGCACAAAACTGGACTGGAAGCGTCGGCAGTGGCGCATCTGCAGCAGGGTGCAGATGTCGTCGGCCACGGCGGGGGTGGCGGTGGCGGTGAGGGCTATGAGTGGGGTCTGGGGGTGGTAGGCTCGGATGGCGGCGATTTCGAGGTAGGGGGGGCGGAAGTCGAAACCCCACTGGGAGATGCAGTGGGCCTCGTCAACAGCGATAAGTCCCACCTTCATTCGCCGGAAATACTCAATGAACTGGCGTTGCTTCAGCCGCTCGGGACTTACATAGAGGAACTTGATGGTTCCGCAGAAGGCGTTGTTCAGCACACCCGACAATTCGCTTTGGCTCATGCCCGACACCATACAGGCAGCCTTCAGGTGGCGGTCGTTGAGCTGTTGCACCTGGTCCTTCATCAGTGCAATCAGCGGCGACACCACCAGGCAGATGCCCTCGCGGAGCAAGGCCGGCAACTGGTAGCAGAGGGACTTTCCTCCTCCAGTAGGAAGCAGGGCTAGCGTATCGCTGCCCTGCTTCACCGAGTCTATGATTTCTTCCTGTAAGGGTCTGAAGGTGTCGTAGCCCCAGTATTTCTTGAGTATCTTGTGTTTCTCGTCCATCAGCGCACCAGCGTTACCGTGCCGTAGGTCGAGTTGAGCATGGTGCTGCCGGGCTTGCGGAAGCGGCAGGTGTACACATATGTACCCTGCGGCATCGGCTCGCCGTCGTTCATGCGGGTGCCGTCCCACTTGAACTGCACGTCGTCAGACTCGTACACCAACTCGCCGCGGCGGTTGTAGATGTAGATGTGGAAGTACTCGTAGTCGTTGAGCGTGAAGAAGGAGAAGTGGGAGTTGGCGTCCTGCGAGCCAGGCGTGAAGGCGTTGGGGAACCACGCCGTGAAGAGGTTCACGGGGATGGAGAACGGATACTCGATCGGGCACACCAGCTCGTTGTAGGCCGTCAGCACCACGCCCATCGAGTCCCTGCCGATGACTCCGTCGAAGGTGTGGGTCACCTCGCTCCCGGTGGCATACCCGCCGTCCTCAAAAGTCCACTCGGAACTCACACTGTAGGCCGACACGTCGCGCAATACCACCTTGGGATTGTCAGAGTCGATGTAGCCGGGCGTTACCCGCACCTCCGGCACCGCCAGCGGCACGATGGTTACCGTCTCCTGCAGCGGCACCGCGTCGCAGTCGTTGGCTCCGTGGCCGACGAGGGTGTAGACGGTCGTCTCACGGGGCGAGACGGTAATCTGCGCGTTGTTCTCCTGCCCGTCCAGCGAGGCATCGTCGGGCGTGGCCGTCCAACTGTAGTGGTCGGCGTCGGATCCGATCAGCGTGGCCGTCGAGCCCGGACAGATCCGCCCGTCGGCGGGCACCATCGTCAGCTTCGGGCGCACCACGTAGGTGTTGATGCTGTCCCATGCCACGCAGCCCTTCTGGCTGGTTACTTTCACATAGTAGGTGGCGGTGTCCGCATAGGGCACCACATTCAGCGTGGCACCGGCAGGTATGTTGCCCGTCATCTCCCCGTTGGTCAGCGACCACTCGTAGGTGCAGTTCTGCACCCCGATGGCCCGCACCGTCGCGTTGGTCATGCTGCCCTCGCAGACAATGGTGTCGCCCGTAACCTCAAGCTCGGGGTGCTGGAACACCGAGATGGTGTCCGTCGCCACAGAGTTGCACCACGTCGTGTCCCCTCGGTAGATCGTGTACAGTCCGTTGAACACCTGCAGGCGGATGGGCTCCACGGCGTTGGTGAACGAGCGGACGATGGTGCGGTCCCCGCTGGGCCACGGCTCCAGCGTGTCCCCCAGTCCCGCGTTCGGCGGCAGGAAGTACCACACGCGACGGTTGTCCCCGGTCGTGGTGTCGGTGATGGTTGCCTCGGCCGCGTCGCACAGCTCCTTGCTCGACAGCGCCATGCCCGCTCCGGGGTTGATCCTCGGCTTCAGGGTGTACACCGCCTCCGAGTAGCAGGCCGGGTCGTCGGTATGCGTAACCACGCGCAGGCCGCGCGCCTGCGAGCGGTCGAAATGCGCCACCACGCTGTCGCCCGTGTACTGCATGATGGGGTCGCCCATGATGTCGGGTGTGCTGTAAATCTCCCATTCCGTCAGTTCGCCCTCCACCCCGTTGGGGTCCCCGGGCACCTCGCTGTAGTTCCACAGCTTCACGTCCCCCTCGCACGAGTAGAGCGTGTCGATCACCATGCTGGGCTTGGTGTTGGTCATGTTCACGTACAGGTTGCTGTAGTAGGGCTTGTTGGGGTCGATCGCCGACTTCATCTCGCACCGGAACGTCTGCATGTTGCCCACAGAGTCTATCGCCGCAGGGTTGGTCCGGCTCGGACGGCGCGTTACGCGGAAGTCGCTGGCCTGGACGGCGTAGACGTTGGCTCCGGGGGTGCTGATCTCCTCCGTCAGCGGGCGCCACTCGAAGTAGTCGCACTCCCCGCCGGGGTTCAGCTTGCGCGTCGGCTCGGCCACCCCGTGCGTGGAGGCGTACCAACGGTAGCTCAGCATGTCGTTGGGTGCGGTCAGCGTGCCCACGTCGGTCGAAAGGCCGGGGGGACACCCGCGCGCGGCAATCTCCATCGGACGGCACTCGCCCGCTATGTAGGCGTAGGCATAGTGTGCGTTGTAGAGGCAGTCGTAGATCATCGCCTCCACGCGCACGGTGTCGTAGATGTAGTTGGACAGGTTGATGACGGCCTTCTCCCAGTCCTTGTAGAGTACGTTGGGGCTGGTCGTCGATCCGCCCACGCCGTGCCAGCCTGTCTGCCCGGCAGGTACCATGGTAACCGCCGACATGTTGGGGCAGGGGTCGGAGGAGGCGTTGCTTTGGGGGGTCGAGGATATGTAGTAGGCCAGCGTGTCGCTGATCTGCTGCCAGGTGGTGGGCGAGGTCTTGCGCATCACGCGGATGATAAACGTCGGGTTGCCCTTGATGCCATGGCCTGGAGCCTCGGCCACGATGGCGTAGTAGAGGTAGAGCATGGCGTTCTGCGACGTTACGCGCATGGTGTAGTACAGCGCGGCGCCGCCGTCGTTGCCCGACCAGGAGGAGCCATTATCGCAGCCGTCGCCGATGCGGATGCTCTTGCTGATGGTGGTGTTGATGGCGTCGGGGGCCGTGTCGTTGGTGTTGAAGTGGGTGGGCACGTACTTCAGGCCACCGCCCGTGTTGGGGTCGGTACCCGTGAGGTTGGTCATCAGCACAAAGTGGTTGGCCGGCGAGGGGATGCCGTTGCCGCACGAGCCGGAGTTGACCGTAGCCAGTTGGTTGGCGGTGTAGAGGGTGTTGAGGTTGAACCCCAGCGTGGCGTTCAGCGGGTTGGGGCAGGGCTTGTCGGGGCCGGAGGAACCCACGTTGCCTCCCTGGCCGGAGTAGCCCATCTTCACGCCGTCGGCGGCCGTCGACGAGCCGGTGGTGAACGAGGCCGGGTTGTTCCAGCCCGGACAGGCCGTGGCCTGGCTCCACTGCGTCTGCGCACTGGCGACTGCGCCTGCGGCCAGCATCCCTGCCAGGGCCGACAAGGCCAGAATGTTTCTCTTTAGCATCATATATTTATATTTGTTTTAGTTGTTTTCTGCCTATATGGACAACTTCCGACACCGGTTTGTTGTCATTCCTCGGGTATATTTTTTAAAAAAGGGGATGCGCAGCCGGTTTCCCCGCTGGCACCCCCCTCTTGTAGGTCGGCTCCGGTATGGAGCCTGCGGTGGGTCGATTAAGCGTTCTCGTCCCTGAGTTTCTGCAGGATATCGAGGTCGCCAAGGGTGGTCTTCTCGAGGCTCTCGTTGATCTGCTTCACCGACTTGGCGGTGGCGTTGCGGCCGCCCTTCTTGTCGTCGCCTTCGGAGCGGCTGTCGGTGCCTTCCTGGAAGGTGCGGGTGTGCGAGACGACAATCTTCTTGGCGTCCTTCGAGAATTCAATGACCTTGAAGTCGAGGGTTTCGCCGTTCTTGGCCTTGCCCTTGTCCTCCTTGTCGAGGTGGCGCATGGGGGCGAATGCCTCGACGTCGTAGGGAAGCATGACGGTGGCGCCCTTGTCGTTCATGTTCACAATCTTGCCCTGGTGCACGCTGCCGATGGTGAAGAGGCTTTCGTAGACGTCCCAGGGGTTCTCCTCGAGCTGCTTGTGGCCGAGGCTCAGGCGGCGGTTGTCGGCATCGACCTCAAGGACGACGACGTCGATTTTCTCGCCAATCTTGGTGAACTCGGCGGGGTGCTTGATTTTCTTGCTCCAGCTGAGGTCGCTGATGTGGATCAGGCCGTCGACACCCTCCTCCAGCTCGACGAAGATGCCGAAGTTGGTGAAGTTGCGCACCGTGGCGGTATGCTTGCTGCCGACGGGGTACTTCTCGGCGATGGTCAGCCAGGGGTCGGGCATGAGCTGGCGCAGGCCGAGGCTCATCTTGCGGTTGTCGCGGTCCAAGGTGAGGATGACGGCCTCCACCTCGTCGCCCACCTTCAGGAAGTCCTGGGCGCTGCGCAGGTGCTGGCTCCAGCTCATCTCGCTCACGTGGATGAGGCCCTCCACGCCGGGCATCACCTCGACAAAGGCACCGTAGTCGGCCAGGACCACCACCTTGCCCTTGATGTGGTCGCCCTCCTTGAGGTTGGCGTCCAGGGCATCCCACGGATGGGGGGTGAGCTGCTTCAGGCCGAGGGCGATGCGGCGCTTGGCCTCGTCGAAGTCCAGGATGACCACGTTGATCTTCTGGTCAAGCTGCACAATCTCCTCGGGGTGGCTGATGCGGCCCCACGAGAGGTCGGTGATATGGATCAGGCCGTCCACGCCGCCAAGGTCCACGAACACACCGTAGCTGGTGATGTTCTTCACGGTGCCTTCCAGCACCTGACCCTTCTCGAGGTGGCTGATGATCTCGGCCTTCTGGGCCTCGATCTCGTCCTCGATGAGCGCCTTGTGGCTGACCACCACGTTCTTGTACTCGTGGTTGATCTTGACCACCTTGAACTCCATCTGCTTGTCCACGTACACGTCGTAGTCGCGGATGGGCTTGACGTCGATCTGGCTGCCGGGAAGGAAAGCCTCGATGTTCTCGAACACGGTAACGATGAGACCGCCCTTGGTGCGGCTCTTGACATAGCCGGTGATGACCTCCTGGCTGTCGTAGGCCTGGTTCACGCGCTCCCAGCTCTTCAGGATGCGGGCCTTGCGGTGGCTCAACTGCAGCTGGCCGTTGGCGTCCTCCTGGCTCTCGACATAGACCTCGATCTTGTCGCCGGGCTTCAGGTCGGGATTGTAGCGCACCTCGCTCACGGGAATGACACCGTCGCTCTTGGCGCCCACGTTGACAACCACCTCGCGGTCGGTAACGGCGACGACAACGCCCTCGATAACCTCCTGCTCGGTGAACGAATTGAACGACCGGTCGTAGGCGTCGTTCTGCTCGTTGCCAGCATGATCGCTGATTTTGCCGGCTTTCTCGTTGACGGCATCCCAGTCAAACTCGAACAGCGGTTTCACATCTTTGTAATTCATCTGTTTTTTTCTCCTCGCGCGGTACTCCCGCGCGGTTTTGCGTGCCCCTGCCACGGCACAGATTTAACCTTTTTTATACACAACACACTGACCAACAATCCGTTGGCAGAAACGAGGCCAGTCAGAATGCGATGGCAAAGATACAACTTTTTTTTGAACCGACAAAATATTTTTTCAATCCCGACTCCGAACCTTTCCCGCCCGGCACCCGCGGACGCGGCTCACGGCACTCCCACAGCGCTTTAACCCACAACCCCACGAAGCGGTGGTGCGCTATGGATCCGTATTGTCCCATAGCGCACCAGAGTTTATGTATTCATTAAGAGAGTACCTAGGGAGTACCTAGGGAGTACCTAGAGAACACCTACCGTCCGGCCGACGGGCGCGACCCCGCCAAGGCGTAGTACAGGATGTAGGCGAAGCCGGCCACCACCACCCAGTAGCTGGGCTGGTAGCCCTCCACGCCCGCCACATCGACTATGGCGTTCATCAGCAGCGGCAATACGCCTCCGCCGCACACCAGCGCCATGAACAGCCCCGACGCCTTCTCGGTGTAGCGGCCCAAGCCTTCCACCGCCAGGTTGAAGATGCCGCCCCACATGACTGACATGCACAGACCCACGCATACCAGCAGGGCGCCGCTCAACGGTATGGGATTCATCCCGAATCCGCGGGCCCCGTTGAATCCCGGGAAGAGTACCATCACGCTGGTGGGCGTGAATATCGCCGCCACCACCAGTGCCACCGCCAGCGCGGAGACCACGGAAAGCATCCGGCGCGCCGACACCTTGCTGCCCACAAGGCCGCCCACCAGCCTCCCCACCAGCATCAGCAGCCAGTAGAATGCCGTTACCGACCCTGCCACAGCCTCGGCGCTCACCCCCTCGTCGAAGAAGTGCACATCGGGGTTCTGCAGCCACTTGTTGAGCACGTTGGGTGTACCCACCTCTACGCCCACATAGATAAATATGGCGATGGCACCCAGCACGAAGTGTCTGTACGACAGCAGTCCGCGCAGGGGCAGTTCCTCTTTCGCCGTGGCCTCGCCGTGCTCCGGCTCGGGTATGTCGGTCATCCATATCACCAGGAAGGCGACTGCGAAGATGGCCATCGCCGTGTACATCAGCGGGAACGTGTCGCTTATCCTCGCCTCCACGATGCTGGGTATCAGCAGACCGGTGATGACTATCACCGCGGTGCCGCACAAGGAGTTGAAGGTGCCGCCGAACTGTATCAGCTGGTTGCCCCGGTTGCCGCCGCCACCCAGGCGGTTCAGCATGGGGTTCACCACCGTGTTGAGCAGGCACATGGCGAAACCCGCCACGAGGGCGCCGGCGAGGTAGAGGGCGAAACTGCCGGCGATGCCCGACAGCAGCTGTATGCCCACGCCCACAAAGCCCACCGTTACCGCCACCAGCGACGTCCGCTTGTAGCCGCGACGCTGCAGGAGGTTGCCTGCGGGCACACCCATGATGGCATACGCTATGAAGTTGGCGAACACGCCCAGCGTCCCCTGCCAGTTGGGTATGGTGAACTGGTTCTTGAGGATGTCGCCCATGGGCGACGCCAGGTTCGTAACGAACGAAATCATTCCGAACAGCAGTATCATCACAATGATGGGTACCGTGTAATTCTGTTTCTTTTCCATATCAATCTTATTGCTGTTTATTTTGCTGTTATTTCACCACTATTTTACGTGCCGGCAGGCCGTCCACTTTCAGCAGGTAGACTCCGGCGGCGGGCAACTGGACGTTCAAGCGTCCCTGCCTCACGCCCTGCACCACGGGCCGCCCTGCCGCATCGTATACCGACAGCAGCCGCCCCTGCGGGTTGTCCACCGCGAGTCTGCGATGTTCCACCGAGTACCCCACCCCGTCATCCTCGGCCGAGGCTATCGACGAGGCGGCACCAAGTATGCCGCGTATCGACCATGTCATGTAGCCAAAGTCGGCCGTGTCCACCGGCGCCCACACCCCGTCGCGCTTGTACCACGACCCGTCGGGGTTGCCGGTATAGAGCGATATGCCTGCGGGATACTTCACATTCTCGGTGGTGAAGGTGATCCAGAGCGGCCGCGTGGGGTCCAACGCCAGCGGCGCATCCAGCGTAATGGTGCGCCACCCGTAGGAGTAGAGGTTCATCGTGTCGGCATACACGGGTGTCTCCGGCGTTTCCTCCATATATATCTTCAGCACGTACCTGCCCGTGGTATAGATAAAGTTCTGTACCTGCTCCAGCTGTTTTCCCTCGGGGATGAGGCTGGCCGGTATCCTGATGCCCCATTCGCAGTGGCCGAGGCTATAGATGGTGTCGAAATTGGGCACGGCGTTCTGGCAATAGCCCAGTGTGTCGTTGCTCAAGGGTACGAAGTAGGCCGTGTCCGCATAGTCGATGGTGGGATAGAAGAAGATGGGGTTGGCCCGGTTGCCGCTGGCCCAGTGCGAGAACCTGTATCCCTCGGAGGGCGTGGCGCGCAGGAAAACCCGGTCGCTGCTCACCGCATAGGTGCCACTGCCGGATACGGTGCCTTGCATCTCGTCCGCCGACACCAGACGCACCTCTGCCGTGGATGCGTTGCGGGTGATGGGATAGACGCCTATCAACGCCTCGTTCATCTCGTTGTAGGCCGCATAGCCTTGCTGGCCGGCTGTACCCATGGTGAGGTGGCTGATGGTATAGTAGCCGTTGAGGCTTCCTCCCCACCCCCAATTGACGTGATACAGACCTTCGGCATCGTAGCCGTCCACCACGAACGCATGGCCACCCGTGCTGCTGCTGCCTGTGTAGATGACAGGCCGTCCGGCGTTGAGTTCCTCGCTGATGAGGTCATCCCACTCCTCGTCGGTCATCCCCTCCTTGAAGGCGGTGTACATTCCGGGGTTGTAGCCAAAATAGTTCTTCAGTCCCAGTTCCGCCGACTGCCGCCGCAACATCCCGCCGGAATGGGCATAGGCTCCGCTGCCGGAAGGCGCATAGCTCATGTCCATCGACACGCCCACCTCATAGCAGAGCTTTGCCACCGCAGCCTTCTGCACTTGCGGCGTACTGGGGACAAGCCGCACCGGCATAGTGTCCCATTCGTACACCGAGGTGTCGTAGTTCACCGCCTGCACCCCGTACTTCCGATGGGTATAGGAGTGCGAACCCCGACCTTGTGCAGGATGCCCCCAGTAGCGCATCACCTGGGCGGTGGCGGTGGCAGTACAGCCTGTGGGTGCGTGCTTGGCAGCCGTATTGTCGTAGGGGCACCAGTCGTTGTAGTACGGGCTTTGGTTCCACAGGGTCTGCAGCAGGGGTTCCACCGCCCCTCCTTCGGTGCGGCGCTTGAGACCCGACTCCGCCAGGCGGCTCCATGCGCCGGCCACCTCGCCCGACTGGGGTATGCCCAGCCGGATGGCCGAGGCTATCTCGCGCTGGTAGCCATCGAACCACTCCATGATGGGTTCCGCTATGGGAAAGTCGATGGTGCCGTCGAGCGAATATCCCAGCAAGGGGAACACGCAATCGTCGGTCGAGAGGAGTACAAACCCCGTGCCGTCGGCTCCAGCGAAGAGGCGGCACAAGGCAAGCCCTTCCGGCGACACCTCTTTCACATCGCTGCGCTGCAGTACCTTTTGGGCTATGGCCCTCAATGTTTCGGTTGCTACAGGCTTGGCGCTGGCCAAACCCGCCAGACCCAGCAGCATGGCTGCCGCTACTAGTGTTTTTCTCATGTTGATGTGTTTTCTTCTGTTCCGTATCAATTACTTTACTATGGCCACACGCCGCGCCGGCAGACCCGCTGCCTTCACAAGGTACACGCCCGAGGCGGGAATCGTGACCCGAAGGGCCTCCTGGCTGGAGACAGGTGCCACCTGGCGACCCATCATGTCATAGACGGCCACCTCCAGGCGGGCGGGATTCCCTACCACCAGCGTATGGCCTTCCACAGCCACCGTCAGCCCGTCCTCGGACTGGTCGTCAATCCCATTGTAGCGGGAGAAGAATCCCGTGATGGTCAAGTCGGCATAGATGACAAACGAATAGGGGTTCTCCGTGGTGCCGTCGCTCCAGTGGTCAAACACAAACTCCACGCCGGAGGGAATGGCACGGATGGTTGCCGTGTCGCCGGGATAATAGTAGCCTCCTCCTTCGACCAGACCCCAGCCACTGTCGTTGCTGCGCAGGTTGAGGTACACCTTGTCGGCCTCGGTCAGTATGGCCCTGATGAGCCACGAGCCGTAGGAGCCGTCGGCCTCCCTGGTGTGCATCCATTGCCCGTCGTGCATGATCCATGCCCCGTCGGGGTTGCCCGTGTAGGGCGACCGCAGGGTTACATGTTTCTTGCCCGAGGTCGAGAGGATAATCCAGATGGGCATGGTATCGTAGAGCGGATGGGGGTATTCGAGCGTTATCGTCTGCCACCCGCTGGCGTCGAATGCATAGCTTTCCCTGTAGAGGGAGACCCTCGGCATGGTGCCGGCATAGATTGCCAGCTGGTAAAGACCTGTGTCCAGGACATAGAACTGCACCTGCGAGAGCTGTTTGTGGCGCGCCACCACCGACATCGGAAGGCGGATGCCCCAGGTTACGGCACCGCTGTCGGCAGGGCCGAACCAGTCATAGTGCATGTCGATGGCATAGCCCAGCGTGTCGCCCGACAAAGGTGCGAAGTGCGCCGTGTCGGAAAGATTCGCCGTAGGAGTGTACATGCGGGGATTATTCACGGCTCCACTGGCCCAGCCTGTGAAGATACACCCCGGGGTGGCCGTGGCCAGCAAGAGGGTGTCGTCGGCCGTGGTGAGTAGCGTGCCACTTCCACTGACAGTGCCCATCGACGGGTTGGACGAGGTACCCTGGAGGGTGTAGGAAGCTTCGGTTACATGCACCGGTGCCACACCCACCAGCATCTCGTTGTCTCGGTTGAAGGCGGCATAGCCTTCGCCCACCGTGCCTATCACCAGGCTGTCGAGGTTATAGTAGCCGTTGTAGGAACCATTCCAGCCCCAATTGACGTGGAACAGTTGCATCGTGTCCACGCCGTCCACCACAAAGGCATGGCCTCCTCGGTTGCCCTGCCCCGCATAGAAGATGGGGCGGCCTGCCTCCAGCTCGGCGGTGGCAATGGCGCGCCACTGGGCGTCGCTCATCATCGCCTTGAAGACCGAGTGCAGGCCCGGGTCGTAGAGAAAATGGCGGCGGAATGCCGTCTCGGCCGAGACGGAGTCTATAACACAGTAGGAGGAGCTATAGGCTCCGCTGCCTGTGGGCGAGTACTGCATGGCGACCGCCACGCCTATATCGGCCATCAGGCCAGCCACAGCCTCCACCTGGGAATCCGTGCTGGCGGCGGTAAGCTGCGGCGGCATGGCACCCCAGTTGTAGGTTCGGTTGGAGAAGTTGGCGGAAAGGGTGGCTTGGGCGCCGTAGCTGTAGTAACTGTGCGCGCCGCGCCCCACCGTCGGATGGCCCCAGTAGTACATGATTTGGGCCATGGCCGTGGCCACGCAGCCCGTCGGCATCGAAAGCGGACAAAGGGCATTGTAGTAGGGCGACTGCCCCCACTCGCTCAACAGCAGCGGCTCCACCATGCTTCCGTAAGCCTTCGGCGTACCCGCCAGGAGGTGTTGCCACTCCTCACGCACGGCCTGCGACTGGTTCACGCCCAGCGCCACTGCGGAGGCTATCTCCCGGCGGTAACCGTCAACCCACTGCCGCACATGCGCCGGCATGGCCTCGGGGTCGAAGGTCGAGGTGGCGGAATAGGCCAGCAGGGGCCGCACCACGTCGTCAGCCGACAGGAGCACAAATCCCTTCCCGTCGGCTCCCACGCACAAGAGGCATCCCTCCAGTTGCGACGTTTTGGACACCACCACGGGCTTGCCAAGCAATTTGCGCGCCGCCTCGGCCGCCGTGGTGCGCGAAACAGGAGCGGCATAGGCCGTCAGCGCCACCGACAGCAAAGCCGCCACAATCGTTATTCGTCTGATATTCTGCATTGTCGATTTTTATGAAAATGATTACAACATCACCACCCGGAAGCCCAAGCAATCGTTGCTGCTGTTGGGGAACGAGCTGTCTCGGTTCGAGGTACGGGCAAAGCGCGACCCGTTGCACCAGCTGCCGCCGCGGCTGACGCGCATGGAGCCGCCACTGGCACCCGTGGGGTCGGTCTGCGGGGCGGAGCTGTAGTCGTCGTACCAGTCGAGGCACCACTCCCACACATTGCCGCTCATGTCGTACAGTCCCAGCGCGTTGGGCTGCTTCTGCGCCACCGGGTGGGGCTTGGCCTGCGCGTTGTGGTCGTACCACGCCACCGCACCTATGTTGGCGCTTCCGACGTAGGGCGTCTGCTGCTTCGGTGCCTTGTGTCCGCCACGGGCGGCGTATTCCCACTGTGCCTCGGTGGGGAGGCTGAATCGGCGACCGGTAAGTTCCGACAGCTTCTCGCAGAACCGCAGCGCGTCGAGGTACGAGACACCGTCCACGGGGTAATCGTCGCCCAACGCGTGGCGACTGGGATTGTCGCCCATCACGGCGCGGTAGACGCCCTGCGTTACCTCGGTGGTGGCCATGTAGTAGTCCTGCGTGAGGGTTACCTGGTGCACCGGCTTGGCGTAGTTGGTCTTGTCGCTCTGCTCGGCGGTGGCCCCCATGGTGAAGGTGCCGGCGCGCACCAGCACGAGGTCGAGCTTGAAGTCGGTGCCGGGGATGGCCACGGTGAGGGTGCCCTCCTCCTCGCCCCGCATGGTGAACGATGCCAGTCCCGCCACGATGGCGGCGGTCAGAATCATAAGTATCAGCCCCTTGTATGTCATATTCATTTATATTTATAAGTGCAAAGATACAACAAAATACCGACCCGGAGAAAAATATTTTTGGCCACGTCGCAAAAATATCGTACTTTTGCACTCGGTTTCGGCCTCCATGGCCGAGGCCGAAAGAAATTGAAACACGAAGCGTTATGCTTCCTTGTACTTGAGAACGTCGGAACTTTTCAAGTGTGATATTCAAGGTTGTATAATGGCTTCACGCTCATGGCGTGGGCTGTTAATACATTCGAATATCAGGTTTCCGACGACCTTCAAGTACAATGTGAAACATACAGTGCCACGCTTTCTTTTATGATTTACCCTCTGCAGGCACGGCAGAAGACACAAAAGGAATGAACAATGCACAAACCACGACTGCCCTTGAGCCTAATATCATTACTGCTACTGTTCGCAAGCTGCACAACCACGGTGAGGGTTACTTCGCAGAAAGCACTGGACGAATCCATTGCACAATGCAATGAAAAATTAAGTCGCGCCGGATTCCAAATGACGGGAACCTCTGTCGGCGACAAAAACGACATTCGGGTAACAGACGTCTCCTATACCCCCCAATCCGGCTACGGAACCGCCTTGGAAAACAACTACTCGGTCAGCGAGTCCTATAGTTTTGCAACCGAGGACGGCAGAACGCTCTCCTATTCCATATCCTACAAACCGCATGCTGATGATGTTCGCTATGTAACGGAAGTCGCCGTCACGGGATGCAATGTTTCTGACAGCAAAGATTTTGAACGATATTGTGGTGAGGTGGCCAAGATTAGCAAACTACCCAAAGACCTTCAGGTACACGAAAGAGACACTCCATCTACTATTATAGCGGTCGTCCTGATAATGGGATTTATTGGAGCATTTGGAGCAATTATATATCACATTTCGTAAAAAACCTCTAGGCGGATTTGGATACCTCTATCGAATCCGCCTTTTACCTTGATGTCTCCTACCAAGGAAGAAGAGAGGAAGAAGAGGACACCTATTATATACTGACAATCACCCTATTACAATCCTGCAAAATTGGGCTGTCTTCCGACTTTTTGTCAGAAAATCCACTAAAACAACAACACCCTGTATGCCAAGGAGTTGTTGTTATTTTTAAAGAGAAAGTCGGTTGAACGGGCAGGCGAACTGGCAGAGGTCGCAACCGTAGGTGTAGCCGCCGGTGTCGAGGCCGTCGGGGAGGGGTCGCGGACGGGGGGTGGTGTAGTAGGAGGTGCAGCGGCGGGCGTCAAGCATCGGCGGCCCGTCGGGAGTCAGGGCCTGGTTGGGGCAGGCGGCAACGCACTGTCCGCAATCATCACATCCCGAGGGCATTGGGGTGTCGTAGTGGTCGCATTCCTCGGTGGCTACCAACTCGCCCAGGTTGACCCACGAGCCCCACTGCGGGGTAACGAGCAGCGTGTGGCGGCCAATCCAGCCGAGGCCAGCGCGCACCGCCCAATGCTTGTCCGCGATGGGCACGGTGTCGCAGCAGGGCTTGGCCTCGATGCCGAGGCGGTCGCGCAGGGCGAAGAGCATCCGCTTGATGTCAGTATGGTAGTCGCGGGTCTGGGCAAAGGCGGCGGTTCCGCCGGTGTCCGTGGGCGGCGGATAGGCGCTGACGCAGCAGATGACACTCCGTGCGCCGGGTACCAACAGCCTGGGATCGAGGCGCATATCAACATTGCGCCCCATATAGCCCATCTCGGCGTTCCACCCCCGTTCAAGCCAGTGGCGCAGCGGGTACTCGTCGTCGGCCAGGCAGTCGGCGCGGGCGATGCCGCAGGCGTCGAAACCCACCTCGAGAGCCAAGCGCTTGACCTCGTCGCTATTCAGCATCCTGCTGGTACTTGCCCTTCTTGCTGCCCTCGTAGAGCTCGAAGTGGAGGAAGCGGCAGTCGAGCGAGCCGTTCTGCACCGGTATCTTGGCCGAGGGGCGCAGGCCGATGTGCTTCATGGCCTCGAAGTCGGAGGTGATGAGCCACACGTCGCAGTCCTGTCCGTAGCGCTGCTTGAAGGTATCGCCCAACTGGGTGTACATGGCGTTGAGGTCCTCCACCTTGATGCGCTCGCCGTAGGGCGGGTTGGTTACGATGAGGGTGCGGCCCTCGGGCGGGTCCTGGTCTTCGAACGAGCCCACGTGGAGCATCACGTCCTTGTGCAGCTTGGTGTATTCGAGGTTCTTCTCACACTGCTGTATGACCTGCTCGTCGATGTCGTTGCCCCATATCTCGCCCTCGAAGTCGAGGGAGCCAATCTTACGGTCTTCTTCGTTCTTGACACTCTTCCACTCGCCGAGGTTGAACTCCTTCCAGCGCATGAAGCCGAAGCCGTTGCCGCGGTAGTACTGGGCGGGAATGCAGTTGGCCATCATGGCGGCCTCGATGAGCATGGTGCCCGAGCCGCACATGGGGTCGTAGAAATTCTGGGTTCTGAACTCTGGTTTTTGCGTGTCGCACCAACCAGCCAACTTGAGCAGGCCGGCGGCGAGCACCTCGTTGATGGGGGCGATTCCCACGCCCTGGCGGTAGCCACGCTTGTGAAGCGAGTCGCCGCTGGCGTTCATCAGCAGGGTGATATGGTTGTCGCGAATGTGGAGGTTGAACTTGTAGTCGGGCTGCTCGGTGTCGATGGAGGGGCGCTTGCCGAAGTTGCGGCGGAAGCGGTCGACGATGGCGTCCTTGGTCTTCAGGGCGGCGTAGTAGCTGTGAGTGAAGACCTCGCCGCTAGTGGTGGAGTCGATCATGAAGGTGGCATCGACATCCATTATCTTCTCCCAGCGAATCTTGTAGACTTGGTCGTAGAGCTGCTGGTCGTCGTCGGCATCGAACTCGGCGAAAGGCTTCAATATGGCCAGGGCGGTGCGGCAGCAGTAGTTGGCGCGGTAGAGCAGGCGCATGTCGCCCTCGAACTCGACGGCGCGGGCTCCCACGGTAACGTTTTCTGCTCCCAAGGCGCGCAGCTCGTCGGCGAGTACCTCCTCGAGGTTGACCATGGTCTTGGCGACCATCTTGAACTTGTCTTTCATGGTGGTCGATGGCGCGACCACTTTCCCGTTATTCTTCTGTATTATCATTGTTAAAAATTTGTATCTTTTGACGTAGCTCGCGACGTGCGGAGCGGTTCTTCTGGCGGAGGGTGCCGTTATAGATGCTGGTGTTGAGCTCGTAGCCCACCAGGATGACGATGCAGCTGAAGTAAATCCACAGCATCAAAAGCAGCAGGGTGCCGATGGAGCCGTAGAGGAGGTTGTAGCGGCTGAAGTTATTAATGTAGATACCGAAACCCCACGAGAGGACGAAGAACATGCCGGTGGCCAGCACCGAACCGGCCGAGAAGAAGCCGACCCGTTGGCGGCTTGCAGGGGCGAAATAGTAGATGAAGGCCAGTGCAAAAAGCATGGCAATCGAGAGCAACACCCAACGTCCAACATTGAACATCAGCGTATTGGCCTTGGTATCGGTAAGCCAGCCCTGGCTGAAGATAAGTTGCAGGATGTATTTGTGCCCGATGAGCAGGCCGAGCACCAGGACAATAATGACGTAAAGCACGAACACCATCATGATGCACAACAGGAAACGCTGGAAGAAGGGGCGCGTCTCGACGGTCTGGTTGGCGAAATTGAGCGAGAGGATGAAGCCGTTCATACCGTTGGCAGCCAGGATGATGGAGGTAATGAAACCGATGGAGAGCAGGGTGGTGTGCTTGTGGCCCATGACGTCATTGACAGTGTCGGAGAGCGGGGTCATAATCTTGCCGGGGACAATCTGCGAGAGTTCGGTCATGAACTCGTCCTGCAGACCGTCGAAAGGCAGGTAGGCGATGAGGCTGAAGATGCAAATCATCAGGGGCGGGAGGGCGGAGAGGAAGCTGAAGGCCAACCCCTTGGCGCGCTGGGCGATGGAACTGCCGAAGGAGCCGGCGATGAAGTAGCCGATGATGTCGTAGAGCGGCACCCCGCGACCGCCGGGGAGGGAGAAGTTCTGGAGGAAATAGAGCACCTGGCGCACCCACCGTTTGTAGAGCAGGTGGCGACACTGGCGGCGAGCCCAAAGGCGCAGTGTGCGAGTCCAGACTTTCAGGGAGGTCATTGCTTGACGAGCGAGATGTCGAGGCTTTTGATGTGGTGGGTGAGCGCACCGACAGAAATAAAGTCAACCCCCGTCTCGGCATACGGACGGAGGGTCTGGTCGGTGATGCCACCGGAGGCTTCGGTCTCATAACGGCCTGCGATGCGGACGACGGCCTCGCGGAGGGTGGGGGCATCGAAGTTGTCGAGCATGATACGGTCTACACCGCCGTGGTCCAGCACGCGCTGCAGCTCGTCAAGGTCGCGCACCTCTATCTCAATGCGGAGTTCTTTACCCTTGGTTTTCAAGTAGTCGTGTGTGCGGTCGATGGCAGGTTCTATACCACCGGCAAAGTCAATGTGGTTGTCCTTGAGCATCACCATGTCGTAAAGGCCGATACGGTGGTTGGTGCCGCCGCCACAGGCCACGGCGTATTTCTCCAGCAGGCGCATGTTGGGGGTGGTCTTGCGGGTATCCAACAACTTGGTATTGAGTCCGTCCAGCATACTGACCATGCGGTGGGTCTCGGTAGCGATGCCGGAGAGGCGTTGCATGAAGTTGAGGGCAGTGCGCTCGGCGGTGAGGATGCTGCCAGCATGCCCTTGGATGGTCATGAGGAGGTCGCCGCGGCGGACGAGGGTACCATCGGGAACCAGAACATTGACTTCGAGGGTGTTGTCGACGATTTTGAAGACCCTCTCGCCCACTTCGACACCGCAGAGGATGCCGTCCTGCTTGGCAACCATCTTGGCCGAGTTGACGGCGTCGGGGGGTATGCAGGCGAGGGTGGAATGGTCGCCGTCGCCCACGTCTTCACGAAGAGCCATTTTGATTAACTCGTCCAAATTGTCAATGTTCGTCATAATCGCTTGATTCTATGAATTTTGTACAGCACCATCCCACATTGGAGACGGATGCTTCATTCTTGCAAAAATACGGGTTTTATTTAATATATGACACATTTTTTGCAAATTGTACACAAACAACTATCAATCAACTATTTGCAGAAATACTCGCAAGCAGAAAACACAACCGTTGCAACATGGTTCCGAAACACAAAAACAACACATTGAAAACCAACATATTATAACAAACACACTTTTTTTTGTCAATTTATTGTGCTATAATTCGGTTTTTATTCGTAATTTTGCACTTTGATTTTAATGTAAACAACAATGAAGAAAATCGTACTCCTCCTCTCGGCCATAGCCTGTCTTTCAGCGGCTCAATCGCAGTTTGTCGTGGGTCTCCAGGGCGGCTACTACTGGCAAAAATCCGGCATTTCACTCACCGACGACTACATCACATCCACCCACCTCGTCGGCGGCCTGCAGTTGGGCTACATGATTACTCCGCGACTCTATTTTGGCGTGGCCGGCGGCTACATGGATGCCAAACAGGACACACTCGTTGCCACCGACAGGATTTACTACGGCAATGTCGGCATGGACATCGACGTGGTAGATCACTACAACCGCTCCTCACGCACCGGTTGGTATGTGGCTCCGCAGCTCAAATACGAGTTCCTGCGTTTCGGCAACATGCACTTCAACGTGCTCCTGCAGGGACAGGTGCGCATGATGGGCCCCATCAACTACCTGGAGTCCTACTACGCCCTCAACTTCCCCAACCCGGGTGAGTACCACGAGTATGACCCCTCCAGCAACAATACCGACTACTTCTCTTGGAGCGTCAGCCTGCGTCCCACGCTGGTCTACGAAATCTCACCCAACATCAACGTTGAGCTCATGCTCGATGTGCTCTCGGTAGGCTACACCAGCGAGACCTCCACCTACGACCCCGGCATCACCGGAGTGGATCCCATCTCCACCTACCACAACACGCTCTACGCCGGCCTCAACACCTTCGGCGACGTACTCCGCTGGGAACACCCCCTCTTCAAACTCGGCTTCAATTTCACTTTCTAACCTAAATCCCAGCGCACGATGTACACCGACGACCGCCAGCTATATATTGCCCACTGCGACGAGGGCAACCTCTGCATCAACGGCCGCATGGCCAACCGCCACGGCCTCGTGGCCGGCGCCACCGGCACCGGCAAGACCGTTACCCTCCAGGTGCTGGCCGAGACTTTCTGCCAGGCCGGTGTGCCCTGTTTCATGGCCGACATGAAGGGCGACCTCAGCGGCATCAGCCAGGCGGGCCAGATGTCCTCCTTCATCGAGAAGCGCAAGGTCGAGTTTGGCATCCCCGAACCCCAGTTCCAGCCCTGCCCCGTCCGCTTCTTCGACGTCTACGGCGAACAGGGCCACCCCATCCGCGCCACGGTGAGCCAGATGGGGCCCCAGCTGCTATCGCGCCTCATGGGTCTCAACGAGACGCAGGACGGAGTCCTCAACATCGTCTTCCGCATCGCCGACGACCGCGGCCTGCTCATCCTCGACGTGAAGGACCTCCGCGCCATGCTCGACTATGTCAGCAAGCACGCCAAGGAGTACACCACCCAGTACGGAAACATCTCCACCGCCACCATCGGCGCCATCCAGCGCGCCCTGCTGCAGCTCGAGAGCCAGGGAGCCGACAAGTTCTTCGGCGAACCGTCGTTCGACATCTATGACCTCCTTCAGACCGAAGGCGGCAAGGGCGTCATGAACGTGCTGGCT
>CACZLT010000002.1 GCA_902782185.1 uncultured Bacteroidota bacterium
ACTATAAACACAAGTAGTTTCACACACGCGGCCTATGATGAAATGATGATGGCCGAAATCACTTCGGGCAGGCCGTTTCTCTACAGAAATGGGAATGTCTACTATTGTTTCGTCGTCGACGGCTGCGACGGCTGGGGGCAGTACCACGTAAACTGGGGCAATGCCGGCAGCAACAACGGCTACTTCGCGTTGGGGTCGCTTAATCCTGGTGTATACACCTATCCCTGGTCGGTTATATCTGTAGTGGGCATTGATCCGCTGACGCTCTACGCCATATCTGTCCAGTCCAACAACGATGAATGGGGCAGCGTCAGCGGAGGCGGTTCTTATGTGGTGGGCGACAGGGTAACCCTGGAGAACCCTGGAGGCCACGCCCGCTCTCGGCTACGCTTTCAGCCATTGGAGCGACGGGGGCACAGAAAATCCGCGCCAATTCAGTGCGATGGAAAACCGCAACGAGGTAGCCTATTTCGTCCATGTCGGCACCGTCAACATCAATGCAGAGACCGACAATGCGGAGCGTGGCAGCGTCAGCGGTAGCGGCACCTATACGATTGGCGACAATGTGGTATTGTCGGCCATGCCGATGCTCGGTTGGATGTTCGACCATTGGGACGACGGGAATACCGACAATCCGCGCACTATTGTGGCTACCGAAAGCCGCACCTATACCGCCTTTTTTGTACGTGCCGGTGAAGGGCGCCCCGAGCTCTATATGGTGGAGCTGGACGACCGCGAGAACCACGCCTGGAGCTACTACAGCGACCCCACCTGTCTGGTGCGCAGCCTCAACCCCGCCGACGTGAAGATACGGTATTTCGGCTACGGCGAGAACACGATGTACAGCAGCGACGCCCTCGTCCCCACGGGCGACCCCGACGTGGATGTGGCGCCCCTGCAGGTGGGCATCGGCATCGACGCCCCTTGGAAGAACGCATACGTGTACCACAAGACCCTGGAGCGCGTCAACGGCGAGCAGGCCGAGTCCATGGCTGCCGCCGACGGTCCATGTTTCTATAGCCTTATCCCCAACCCTTACTCGCGCCGCCCCACCCACGGCACGGGCAACACCCGCTGGCGCGGTTTTTATAAATGGCGCCTCAAGGCGGTCAGTGGCGGCACTGTATTCCGCGACATGGCTATGACGCAGCCCGTTACCGCAGGCACGATGCTGGATGCCGAGGACACGGTCTTCTTTCTTCCCGCCGCCGAGTACGGCATGGAGGTGGACTTCGAGGCCATCTGGGCACGGGCTTTTGTGTTCAATGAATCCAAGTCCGGTAGCGGCATCAACGCCAGTCTCTCTGTCGGCAGCTACGCCACAGGGATCAATGCCTACGAACGCAACTTCGTCATCCTCACTGCCAACGGCAACTTCACTGTCATGCCCACACGCCCCAGCACAGTCTCGGCTGTGTACCCCGATGGAACCAATGGCACCAACACCTACATCCTCGCCGCCAGACCCACCACGGTGACGCTTCAGCATTCTATGACCGACAACTTCCACGCCGACACCAAGTTCGAGTATTTGGTCATTCGGTCTCTCAACAAACCTGGGGTGGCATCACAAGTGCAGGGCAACTATGTGATTTTCGGACGTGGCCTAAAAAATGCTGACGGAACGCCGGTAATGCGACGCCTCTGCGATACATGGGATATAAGACAATACAACTCATCCCATTTGACGAAATACAGGTTGGAGAGTGGAGACTATGATACAGTGCTGCTTTTGGGATACAATACGCGTTACAGAAATTTGGTGTATGCCAAGGCAACAATGGGGTCGGATTACGACCGTAGTTTGGGCGATAATTCACAGTTATACGTGTTCTCGTTGTACGGGAGCCATGGGAGCAGGTTTGAGGATCCTAGAACTGATGATGTTGAATCATTTCGATATGTTGTAAAAAGTGGTAGTTATGGAATGATATATATGGGAGTGGGGTTTTCATGGTCGTTTAATACTCAATGGGAAGGAACGCGTTCTTTAGCCATTGAAGGCGGTTCTATAAATGAACTTGCTGGTGGCAAGGATTGCGATTCTACTCAATATGTCGATACTACCAAGACGAAATGCCGTATTAGATTACATGAAGGACAATACAATGGTCCAATTTATGGAGCTGCAGCCCATGTGCAATCCCAGGGCCACCGCCGTATGGTGGCAACTGGAGGGAGGATAAGTGGCTGGCTGGCCGGTGGGGTCAATGGAAAATTGAGTGTCGCCGAACTTCAAACAACAACGTTTGGCTGCTTAAAAGGCAATAGTTACATCTATTTTGGCGGCAGGGCGCATATGCAACACACCGCTGCCGATCCCATGTATAACCACTCCCTTGGCGGATTCATCTATGGTGCAGGATGTGGGCACCCAAACGATACCAGCAGCACAACTCCGACGGGACGTGTGAACAACTCCACCATCGTCATCGCCGACAGTGCCTACGTCTCGCGCAACGTCTACGGCGGCGGCAACTATGGTTATATAGCCGACACAGGAAGCCGCATTCAAATCCTAGGTGGTACCGTTGCAGGCAAGGTCTTCGGCGGCAGCAACCGGCAGCGTGGCAGACAAGTGGACATCTTCATGTGCGACGGGCAGGTCGTCGGTGGCATCCACGGCGGCAGCAACCACTCTGGCACCGTCGCCGGACCCATAACAGTCCGCATAGAAGGCGGAGCCGTAGGCAGGTCAGGCTGTGCCGACTCCATCGGAAACGTCTTCGGCTGTGGCTACGGAGCCGGCACCTCCGTTGCGGGCAACGTCAACGTCATTATAGGCCGCGAGAATGCCAAACGCCCCCACGTGGACACCCCCCTGATATACGGCAACGTCTACGGCGGCGGTTTCATGGGGGCTTACAACGCCACGGGGCGTCTTTTCCGTGTAACCACCTACAATGGCCGCATCGTAAAATCGGTTTATGGCGGCGGCTTCGGCACCTCCGCCACCATCACCGGCAACACCAACGTCAACATCCTCGGCACCACCTATGTGGGCGGCAACGTCTACGGCGGCCAACGTCGACTCGATGGGCACCGTGTCGGGCGGCGGCACCTATCCGGCGTTCACGGATGTCCGCATCACCGCCACCCCCGCCAGCGGCCACTGCTTCAAGCGGTGGAGCGACGGCAACACCAGCAACCCACGCTCCATCACGGTGCGAGGCGATGCGACCTACACCGCCGAATTCGAGGAGAGTGTCATCGGATGGGTGGACTTGGGCCTGCCCAGCGGCCTGCTGTGGGCTGAAGTCAACCTGGGCGCCGACCAGCCCTCGGACTACGGCGACTACTACGCCTGGGCCGAGACCACCCCCAACAAGAGCAGCTACTCCAACGCCACCACCGCCTACTACAGCGGCTCGGCCTACACCAAGTACAACTCCATCGACGGCCTGACCACCCTGCAGCCCGAGGATGACATCGCCACCATCACCTTCGGCGCCAACGCCCACATACCGACCATGGCGGATTGGCTGGAATTCCTGAACAACACCACCGTAACCACCGAATCGCTGAACGGTGTCAGCGGGCGCCGGTTCACCAGCAAGAACAACGGCAACTCCATCTTCGTCCCCTTCACCGGCTACAGGAACGGCACCGGCACCTCCGGAGCCGGCAGCAACACCTGCTTCTGGTCCTCGACCCTCAGCACGAGCACCAACAACAACGCGGTCGACGTCTACATCACCACCTCCTCGGCCAACTTCTACAGCGGCAGCAACGGCGAGAGCCGCCACTACGGCTTCCCCATCCGCGCGGTGCGCAGCAACAACTAGTACCTTTCGGACGGCGGCTCGACGGGGGCAAAACAACCTCGGTGCGCTATGGGACGATATCGTCTCATAGCGCACCAGAGTTTATGTATTCATTAAGAGAGTACCTAGAGAGTACCTAGGGAGTCCTGCGACTTTGTGGAGCAAACCCCTGCCCAACGGGGCGGCGGTGGCACCTAATGGGCCTCCAGCCAGTTGTCGCCAACGTCGATTCCCACCTCGATGTCGATGCCCTCCAGCGGCAGTGCCTCCTTCATGGCGCGCACCACCAGCTCGCGCACACGCGCCTCTTCAGGGCGGTAGAGGTCGAACACCAGTTCGTCGTGCACCTGCAGTATCATCCGCGAGCGAAGATTCTGCTCGCGCAACGCCTTGTGTATGCGTACCATTGCCAGTTTGATCATGTCCGCCGAGGTACCCTGTATGGGCATATTCACCGCGTTGCGCTCGGCGAATGCCCGTGCCGCCGCGTTGCGGCTGTTGATGTCCGGCAGATAGCGCCGACGGCCAAGCAGGGTTTGCGCGTAGCCGTGCTCGCGGGCGGCGGCAATGCTTTGGTCGATGAACCGCCGTATGTCGGGGTACTGCGCGAAGTATTCCTCTATCAGTGCCGCCGCCTCCTTGCGGGCAATGCCCAGCTGTTCGCTCAAGCCGAAGGCCGAGATGCCGTAGACAATGCCGAAATTCACGCTCTTGGCGTGGCGGCGCTGTTCCTTCGACACCTCTCCGATGGGCAGGTGATATATCTTGGCCGCCGTGGCGGCATGGATGTCGTGGCCACTGGCGAAGGCTTCCATCATGTGCCGATCCCTGGCCAATGCCGCGATGATGCGCAGCTCGATCTGGGAGTAGTCCGCCGCGAGGAGGAGGTGTTCGCTGTCGCGTGCCACGAAAGCCCGGCGTATTTCGCGCCCGCGTTCCGTGCGAATGGGTATGTTTTGCAGGTTGGGGTTGCTCGACGACAGGCGTCCCGTGGCCGTTACCGTCTGGTTGTACACCGTGTGCAGGCGGCCGGTGGCCGGGTTGATGAGCTTCGGAAACGAGTCGAGGTAGGTGCCTACCAGCTTGGCAAGCGAACGGTACTCCAGTATGAGTGGCACCACAGGGTGTGCCGAGGCCAGCTTGGCCAGCACCTCCTCGGCGGTGGAGTACTGCTTCGTCGCCGTCCGTGGCGGCTTGTCGGTTACCTTCAATTCCTCGTACAGCACCTCGCCCAGTTGTTTGGGAGAACTGATATTAAAGGGATGTCCCGCCAGGGTGTATATCTGTTGCTCAATCCGTTGCCGTTCCTCCGTGAGTTGCTGCGAGTACTCCCGCAGGGCTTCCACGTCGATGCGCACGCCCTCCCGTTCCATGTCCATCAGCACATCCACCAGCGGAAGCTCCACCTGGCGGTAGAGGGTGCCGAGGTTGGCGTCTTTGAGTCGTGCCGCCATGAGGGGATAGAGCTGCCACAGGGTCGCGCACTGCGCCGTCGCCCCCTGGGGCTCGTAGCCCAGAAACGAGGCGCATACATAGTCCAGCGTGTGCCGCATCTCTGCATCCAGCAGGTAGTGTGCCAGCTGCAGGTCGAAGATGTCGCCCCGGAGGTCAATGTCCAGCTCGGCCAATATGTACTTCAGCCCCTTGAGGTCGAAGCACAGCTTGGTGGTGTCGGGTTTTTCGAGCAGTGATTTCAGTCCAGGGATGTCGAGGTCGGCCACCTTGGCGACCCACACATCGTCGGCCCCTGTGGCCAACGCCACCTCGGGACCCGCCACAATCAGCGCCACATCCTTGCCTTGCAACGATTGCAACACCTCGGCCGTCAGTTCGCGGACGGGTTCCGCAGGAGCCTGTTGCACGGAGGGAGCGAGGTCGAAAAGGGTGGGTGCCGCACTGGGTTGGGCCACCGTCTTGGGCTGGGCCGTCAGCCTCCACTGCACCGCCTTCTCGGGCTGCGCCACGGAGAGGTCGGTGAATATCTTGCGGGCAAACTGGCGGAACTCCAGGTAGTCGGTCAGTTCCTTCAGTTGCCCATAGTCGGGTTCCTTCACTGCCAACAGCTGCTCGTCGAAAGCGATGGGTGCGTCGAGGCTGATGGTGGCCAATTGCTTGGAGAAGAGCGCCTGCTCGCCGTGCGCTTGCACCAGACCGCGCAGCTTGTCATTTTTTATCTCCTCGCTGTGCGCTATCATGTTCTCGATGGAGCCGAACTGCTGTATCAGTTTCTTGGCGGTCTTCTCCCCCACCCCGGGGATGCCGGGGATGTTGTCCGACGTGTCGCCCCAGAGGCCAAGGAGGTCGATTACCTGGCGACAGTCCTGCAGGTCGAACTTCTCCTGCACCTCGGAGATGCCCATGACACTGTCGGGCTTGCCCATACGGCCGAATCGGTACATACGCACGTGTTCCGTTACCAGTTGGGCGAAGTCCTTGTCGGGCGTTACCATCAGTACCTCGTCGAAGCCCGCCTGTTCGGCGGCGTGGCTGAGGGTGCCGATGACATCGTCGGCCTCGTAGCCCTCACAGGTGAGGATAGGGATGCGGAACGCCTCGATCATCTTCTTCACCCACGGCAGCCCCAGCTGTATCTCCTCGGGCATGGCATCGCGGTTGGCCTTGTACGCCTCGTACATCTTGTGGCGGAAAGTGGGTGCCTGGAGGTCGAAGGCCACACCCACATGGGTGGGGCGCTGCGAGCGCAGCAGGTCGTAGAGTGTGGTGGTGAAACCCAGCACACAGGAGGTGTTCATCCCCTTGCTGTTGAGGCGCGGGTTGCGGTTGAGGGCGTAGTAGGCGCGGTAGACGGCAGCCATGCCGTCAATGAGCATCAGCTTCTTCATTTGAGGGGGTTGGCGGTCAACTCGTCGTATTCGTGTCGGTTTCTGAGGATGTTGCAGGCCAGGTAGAGGGCCGAGCGGAACGACTGCTCGCTGGCCTTGTCCTTGCCGGCAATGTCGTAGCCGGTGCCGTGGGCAGGGCTGGTGCGGACATAGGGGAGACCGGCGGTGTAGTTGACACCCTCGGTGAAGGACATCAACTTGAACGGGATGAGTCCCTGGTCGTGGTAGAGGGCGAGGACTCCGTCAAACTTGTTGAACTCCGAGCTGCCGAAGAAGCCGTCGCTGGGGAAGGGGCCATAGGCCAGGATGCCTTTCGACTGGGCCTCGTCGATGACGGGTTTGATGACCTTCATGTCGAAGTCGCCTATCACTCCGTTGTCGCCGGCGTGGGGGTCGAGGGCGAGGACGGCTATCTTGGGGATGGTGATGCCGAAGTCGCGCTTGAGGCTCTCGTTCATCAGACGCACTTTCTCCATGAGCAGGGCCGGTGTCAAGGCACTGGGCACATCCTTCAGGGCCAGATGGTTGGTTACGATACCGATGCGTATGCGGTCGCACACCATGAGCATAAGACTCGAGCCGCCGAACTGGTGGGAGAGGTACTCGGTGTGTCCGGGGAAGTCGAAGTCGGGGGCCTGGATATTGCGCTTGTTGATGGGGGCGGTAACGAGCACATCCACCGTACCCTCCTTCAGGTCGGCACAGGCACGGGACAGGCTCTCGCGGGACAGCTGGCCTGCCACCTCGGTGCTCTTGCCGAGGTCGATTTTCACTTCGTCGGGGGTGAGGTTGATGACATTGAAGCGCTTGTCCGCAGCCTCGCGGGCCTCGCGGATGGCGTTGAAGGCTATCTCCTGCTGCATCGAGAGCAGCTTCTTGTGATAGGAGGCCACCTTGGTGGAGCCATACAGCACCGGGGTGCAGAGGTCGAACATACGGCTGTCGCCAAAGGTTTTCAGAATCACCTCGTAGCCCACGCCATTGATGTCGCCGTGCGTGATGGCCACTTTTATCTTGTTGTCTTCTTTCATTCTATATTGTTGTTAATCTTTGTATTGCATTTGCAGAAAAGCGTAGAGGAGGCGCACACCGTAGGCCGAGGCACCGGCACGGTAGGGCGGCTGGGGCTTGCTAAAGTAGGCCACGCCGGCTATGTCGAGGTGTATGTAGGGCACCTCACCGGCGAAGTGAGCCAGGAACTTGCCCGCCGTGATGGTGCCGGCCTGGGGCGTAGTGCCACAGTTGCGCAAATCGGCGAAGTCGCTCTTGAGGAGGTCGTCGTATTCCTTCCACATCGGGAACTCCACCAGCCGCTCGTAGACCTGTTCGCCCACCAGTTTCATGAGGGTCAGTTCGTTGTCGGCCCGTTGCTGCATGGCGGCGATGCCGAAAGTGGAGATGGCGCGGACGGCGGCACCGGTGAGGGTGGCGGCATCGATGATGAGACGCGGGTGGTAGTTCTTGGCGGCGTAGGCGATGGCGTCGGCCAGGATGAGGCGGCCTTCGGCGTCGGTATTGACCACCTCAACGGTGGTGCCGTCGTACATGGTGAGGATGTCGTCGGCGGCGTAGGCGTTGAAGCCCGGACGATTGTCGGTCAGCGGCAACAGGGCCACCAAGTGTACCGGCAAGCGGTTGTCGGCGGCGGCGAAGAGGACGCTGGCCATGGTGGCGGCACCGGCCATGTCGCTCTTCATCTCCTGCATATAGTCGTCCGGCTTGATGTTGAGGCCACCGGTGTCGTACATGACCCCCTTGCCGACCAGGCAGATGGGACGGCCAGCGGCACAGGACACGCCAGTTCCACTGGTTTTACCACTCTTACTAGTGCTACCAGTTTTACTAGAAACCCCTGTCAGCCCATTGTATTCCAGAACCACGAAGCGGGGCTCGTCCACGCTGCCGCGATTGACGGCCAGCAGGCCGCCCATGCGCAGACTCTCAATCTGGCGCTTGTCCATCACCGTGCAAGTAACGCCCTCCAAGTCGGCGGCGATACTCTGCAGCTCGTCGGCCAGACGGGCGGCGTTGAGATCCTGCACCGGCAGGTTCACCCACTCGCGGCACCAGTAGAGGCGGTTCCAGAGGCGTTGCGAGGCATCAAGTTCTTCCTGCTCCACAAAGGAGGAGTCAATCACCAAGTTCTGAAGGTGGTAAGTGTCCTTCGAGAGGTAGCGGTCGAAGCGGTAGTCGGCCAAGGTCAGCCCTTCCACCAAGGCCAGCACCTCCTCCGGCAGTGTGCCCTCGCCGCTGACGGCCAGGGTCTCCACACGGTCGGCTTCTAGCGCGGCCAACAGTTTCACGGCGTTGCGGCGCAACCCCTCCTGTACCTGGGGCGCAGGCTTCTCGCTGTCGAACGACAGCAAGTGGAGCCTGTGGGGAAGGCGGTCGAAAGTCATCAGAAAATCCTTCTCGCGCTCGCGGCGCTGGCGCACGGCGGCCACCTCTTTCTTGTTCAGCGGCAAGTTGCGCTCGGCACCTTCGTCGCCATAGAGAAAAACCATCTCCCCTTCATATTGGCGGGGCACTATCGGTTGGAGATCGTAGGTCATCTTTAATAGGGTTTCTTCGACTAACGCAACGGCCTACGCAATATTGTACGCTCGCGAATATTTTTTGGCGACTTCGGCCTACGGCACGGCAACACCCTCCCCTACCGGAGGAACTCATCTACATGGCTGAAGACAATGTCGGCGCGGGCGGCGAAGCTCTCTTCGGTGGCGAAGGCAATGTGCGGGGTTACCAGGCAGCGGTTGGTGGAGAGCAGCAGGTGGTCGAGGGGGAGGGGCGGTTCGTGCTCGAATACGTCGAAGGCGGCGCCGGCGATGCGGTTCTCGACTAGCGCACGACCCACGGCGGCGATGTCGCACACGGGGCCGCGGGCGGTGTTGACCAGCAGGGCGGTGGGTTTCATCTGTGCCAGTTCTTTCTCTCCGATGAGGCCGCGGGTCTCGTCGCACAGCGGCACATGCAGGCTGACGATGTCGCTCTGCTGCAGCAGGGCTTCCAGCGGCAGGTATTCCACGCCGAGGGCTTTTACCTCGGTACGCTCGGTGCGGCTCCAGGCGATGACCTTGGCACCGAAGGCCAGCAGAAGGCGGGTGGTGGCGATGCCGATGGCGCCGGTGCCGACGATGCCGACGGTCTTGCCGCGCAGCTCTCGGCCGAGGAAAGTGCCGCGGCTGCCGCCACGATGCGTCAGCTCACTCAAGGTGAGGATGTTGCGCAACAAGTCGAGCATCATGCCCACGGCCAGCTCGCTGACGGCGGTGGTGCTGTAGCCGGCGGCGTTCTGGACTCTGATGCCGTGGGCGTTGCAGTATTCGAGGTCTATGTGGTCCAGTCCGGTGAAGGCCACGCTGAGGTATTTCAGATTCGGGCACTGCTCCAGCACCGAGGCTGTCAGCCTGATGTTGCTGATGGCCACAATGTCGGCCTCGCGCATACGCTCCGCGAGGGTCGCCTCATCTTCTTTTCTGTCCAAGTAATAGGTGAAAGTATGCCCCATGGCGGCATAGTGAGCCTTGAGGCTTTCGAGGCGGTCACGGCCGATGCCGAGCGACTCTACACAAACGATATTCATTGCTATTTTCTTTTTTTTACGCTGAAGCCGAAGCCGCCCAGTTTCTCGCCCAGCGAGTAGTATTTGCCGTGCGAGTAGGCGAGGGGGGAGGCGTGGTTGAGCTGGAACTGGCCGGTGGATTTGTCGATGAGGTTTTCTTCGGCATTGATGGCCACCACGTTGGCGATGAACATGTCGTGGCTGCCGAGGCGTTTCACCTCGACTACGCGGCATTCTATGTTGAGGGGGCTTTCTGCAATGAGGGGTGCCTTGACCAGCTGCGCCGGTTCGGGATGGAGTCCCATTTCGCGGAACTTGTTGAAGTCGCGGCCGCTCTTGACGCCGCACCAGTCGGTCTGGCGCGCCAGCGCCTCGGTGGTGAGGTTGATGACGAATTCGCCGGTGCGCGAGATCAGGGCGTGGCTGTGCCGCTCGGGACGGACGCTGATGTAGCACATGGGCGGGTCGCTGCAGAGTGTGCCCGTCCATGCGATGGTGATGATGTTCCAGTTCCCCGGCTCGTCGCCGCAGCTGACCATGACGGCCGGCAGCGGGTAGAGCAGGGTACCCGGCTTGAAGGACTGCTTCATACCTGTGCGAATTTCTTCTCCAAGTCCTCCACCAGCCCCCGGATGAAGCGGTCGGTCTGGCGCAGGTTCTCGATGGTCTTGCAGGCGTGGAGCACGGTGGCGTGGTCCTTGTTGCCGCATTGCATGCCGATGACGGCGAGGCTCGACTTGGTGATTTTCTTGGCGAAGTACATGCTCAGCTGGCGGGCCTGCACAATCTCGCGCTTGCGCGAGGTCTGCTGGATGGTGTCCACCGGCAGGTCCAGCGTGTCGCACACCACCTTCTGGATGTAGTCGATGGTGATTTCGCGCGAACTGCTCTGCACGTACTTGTCGATCATCTGCTTGGTGAGCTCGAGGGTGATCTGCTTGCGGTTGAGCGAGCTCTGGGCGATGAGCGAGATGAGGGCGCCCTCAAGCTCGCGCACGTTCGCGTTAATATTGTACGCGATGTATTCTATCACGTCGTCGCCCATCTCGATGCCGTCGTTCTGCAGCTTCTGGCGCAGGATGGCCATGCGGGTCTCTACGTCGGGCGCCTGGATTTCGGCGCTGAGGCCCCATTTCAGGCGGCTGATGAGCCGCGACTCCAGCCCCTGCAGCTCGCCGGGAGCCTTGTCGGAGGTGATGATAATCTGGCAGTTGCGCTGGTGCAGGTGGTTGAAGATGTGGAAGAACGCCTCCTGGGTCTTCTGCGCCTTGCCGGCCCAGAACTGGATGTCGTCCACAATCAGCACGTCGATTTGCTCATAATAACGGATGAACTCATTGACGGCGTTGTCGCGACCGGCGGATGCATACTGCTGCATGAACTGCCCGCTGGTGATGTAAAGCACGTTCTTGTCGGGATGCATCTCCTTGGTGTTCAATCCAATGGCATTGACAAGGTGGGTCTTGCCGAGTCCCACGTTGCTGTGCAGGAACAGGGGGTTGAACGAGGTGGTGCCGGGCTTCTCGGACACCACACAGCCCGCCGTGCGCGCCAGGCGGTTGCACTCGCCCTCCACGAAGTTCTCCAGCGTGTAGTTCGGATTCAGCTGCGAGGGGACGCGCACCTTCTGGATGCCGGCCATGACAACGGGGTTGACGTCATCCTTCTTGAGGCTCATCGGCATGTCGATGAACGGGTTCTGTATGGCACGGCGGCTGATGTTGTTCGACGGCAGGGTGGTCGTTACGGGATTCGACGGGATGGACTGATCCATCACGATGCTGTACTTCAGCATCCCGTTGGGGCCAAGCTGCATCCGTATCACGCGCCTGATCAAGTCAAGGTAGTGCTCCTCAATCCACTGGTAGAAGAAATGGCTCGGCACCTGAACTGTCAGCGTGCTCCCTTCCAGTTGCAGCGGGACGATAGGCACAAACCACGTGTCATATACCTTCCGGTTCTCCGGGCCCAGCGTGTCCTTGATAATCTCCAGGCACTCGGCCCATACTCTCTTGTAGTCTTCCTCTATCATAATTTTCTGTCCAATTCTCTAGTTTTCAATTCTCAATTCTCAAAATCCACATTTCGGGGTGTTTTATTTACGCTTGCAAAGGTCATGCTTTTTCTGTGCATAAAAACCAAAAAATAAATTTGCACAATCCGGACAAATTATGTAAAGTTCCGGCCAAAAATCAAACCTTGTCCCGAACACCCGTCCGCACAAACCACTAGTCTTCAATGAAAAAATCCGATTTCATCCTTCGGAAACCGCTTTTAAAGATACACAAAAAAAAGCACACAACCAAAAAAAAATTCATTTTTTTGACCACCTGAGACACATTTTGTTTAAAAATCGCCAGCCAATTGTAAACTAGCCACTTGCCAGTGAATACCACCCACAAACAATTGCCGCACAAGGATTTGGCGCAATTGGCTGAAATTCAGAAATCGCATTTGGGATACAAAATCGTAAGTGGTTGTAACCGTGAAATGTCGCGGAGATATGCACCTAAAGTGGTTGAAAAATTTTCTCCGCCAAGTGTTAAATCGCTTTTGAAAAAAACCAAAAACCCAACTTTCCCATATCGCACCATATCGCACCAGAGTTTATGTATTCATTAAGAGAGTACCTAGGGAATACCTAGGGAACCCCCGGCATACTTCCCACCCTCCCCCACCCCGTTTGAATTTTTTTTTCAGAAAGCACTTATATATTGTTTTTATTTTGTATATTTGCAGCATCCGACAGGCTGGCACAACAACCTGTAGGTTATTGTAAATCAACTTAATAAATATAATATTAATCCTAAACACCAAGGTCTTTTATGACAAAAGTTAAATCACTGGCTGACCTGAAAGCCATGCGCGAAAAGCTCCAGTCAACCCTCGATGTCCGCGAAAAGGCGGAAAATCCCGAGGCACTGGTGCAAGTCAAGGTTGCTATGGCCACCTGCGGTATCGCCGCCGGAGCCAAGCAGGTAATGGAACACATGATGCAGAAAGCCGACGAGCTGGGCATCGCCGCCGTCTTCACCCAGACCGGCTGCATGGGCTACTGCCACGCCGAGCCCACCCTCGAGGTGCGTATCCCCGGCAAGGACCCTATCGTCTTCGGCCACGTCGACAACAACCGCGCCGACGAAATCCTCACCAAATACGTCCAGAACGGCGAACTGGTCGAGGGCATCATCCCCGTGAACTACGAAACCATTGACAAATAAGACTGAAAAAATCATGGCAAAGTACAAGATGCACATTCTGATCTGCGGCGGCACGGGATGCAAGTCCTCCAACAGCCTCGAGATCATCGATAATTTCCACAAAATTCTCGCCGAGAAGGGTCTCCAGGACGAGGTGCAGGTCATCAAGACCGGTTGCTTCGGCTTCTGCGAGAAGGGCCCCATCGTGAAGATCATGCCCGACAACACCTTCTACACCAACGTCACCCCCGAGGATACCCTCCGCATTGTCGAGGAGCACATCGTCAAGGGGCGCAAGGTGCCCGAGCTGCTCTACACCAACCCCGAGAACAAGGAGCACGTCTCCGACTCGCGCCACATGGACTTCTACAAGAAGCAAATCCGCATCGCCCTGCGCAACTGCGGTTTCGTGGATCCCGAGAACATCGAGGAGAGCATCTCCCGTGGCGGCTATGAAGGTCTCGCCAAGTGCCTCACCGAGATGACCCCCCAGCAGGTCATTGACGTGATGAAGGCCTCCGGCCTCCGTGGCCGCGGTGGTGCCGGCTTCCCCACCGGTCTGAAGTGGGAGCTCTGCGCCAAGAACAGTGCCGACCAGAAGTATGTCATCTGCAACGCCGACGAGGGCGACCCCGGTGCCTTTATGGACCGTTCCATCCTCGAGGGTGACCCCAACAGCATCGTCGAGGCCATGGCCATCTGCGGCTACGCCATCGGTGCCACCAAGGGCTTGGTCTACATCCGTGCCGAGTACCCCCTCGCCATCGACCGCCTCAAGATTGCCATCGACCAGGCCCGCGAGTACGGCCTCCTCGGCAAGGACATTCTCGGCAGCGGCTTTGACTTCGACATCGAGCTCCGCTATGGTGCCGGCGCTTTCGTCTGCGGCGAGGAAACCGCCCTCATCCACTCCATGGAAGGCATGCGTGGCGAGCCCACGCTGAAACCCCCGTTCCCCGCCGTCAGCGGCTACATGGGCAAGCCCTCCAACGTGAACAACGTCGAGACCTTCGCCAACGTCCCCGTCATCATCACCAAGGGGGCCGAGTGGTTCTCCAGCATCGGCACCGAGAAGAGCAAGGGCACCAAGGTGTTCGCCCTGGCCGGCCAGATCAACAATGTGGGTCTCATCGAGGTTCCGATGGGCATCACCCTGCGTGAGATTATCTACGAAATCGGCGGCGGCATCAAGGACGGCCGCGAGTTCAAGGCCGTGCAGACCGGTGGTCCCTCCGGTGGCTGCCTCACTGCCAAGCACCTCGACACCCCCATCGACTACGAAAGCCTCATGGCTGCCGGCTCGATGATGGGTTCCGGCGGTATGGTCGTCATGGACGAGACCAGCTGCATGCCCGCCATCGCCAAGTTCTACCTCGAGTTCACCTGCGAGGAGAGCTGCGGCAAGTGCACCCCCTGCCGCGTGGGTAACAAGCGCCTCTGCGAGCTGCTCGAGAAGATCACCAACGGCACCGGCACCATGGACGACCTCAACGCCCTGCGCAATCTGGCCGCCGTCATCAAGGACAGCGCCCTCTGCGGCCTGGGCCAGACCTCGCCCAACCCCGTCCTGTCGACCCTCGACAACTTCTGGGACGAGTACGTGGAGCACGTCGTCGACAAGAAGTGCCGCGCGGGCGTCTGCAAGAAGCTGATGAGCTACGTCATCGACGCCGAGAAGTGCATCGGCTGCGGCAAGTGCGCCAAGGGCTGCCCCGTCGACGCCATCTTCCGCACCGACTACATCGCCCCCGGCCACAAGCTGGCCTCGATGGCTATCGACAGCACCAAGTGCATCAAGTGCGGCGCCTGTATCGGCAACTGCAAGTTCGGTGCTATTTCCATTAAGTAACATTTAATTAAGGATACATTAATATGATTAATCTCACCATAGATAACAAGCCGGTACAAGTCCCCGAAGGCACCACCATCCTCAAGGCTGCCCGCATGGCCGGCATCGACATCCCGACGCTCTGCTATTTCGAGCTCGACGGAATGAATTTCGAAAACAAACCCGGTGGCTGCCGCGTCTGCATGGTCGAAGTGAAGGGTCGCCGCAACCTGGCCCCTGCCTGCGCCACCGACGTGATGGAAGGCATGGAGGTGCTCACCGCCTCCCCCCGCGCCCTCAACGCCCGCAAGACTGTCCTCGAGCTGATCCTCAGCGACCACCCGAACGACTGCCTCCAGTGCGAGAAGAGCGGCGACTGCGAGCTGCAGAACCTCGCCGCCCGCATGGGTATCCGCAAAATCCCCTTCACCGGCGAACAGACCACCTACGCCAAGGATAGCACCCTCAGCGTCTACCGCGACATGGACAAGTGCGTCTACTGCCGCCGCTGCGAGACCATGTGCAACAAGTTCCAGACCGCCGGCGCCCTGAGCGGTGTCAACCGCGGCTTCCCCTCGGTCGTGGCCCCCGCCTTCGAGCAGGCCCTCGGCGACAGCAGCTGTATCAACTGCGGCCAGTGCGTCCAGGTCTGCCCCGTCGGCGCCCTCACCCTCGTCGACAATATCCAGAACGTCCTCGACGCCATCGCCGACCCCACCAAGACCGTCGTCGTCCAGACCGCTCCCGCCGTCCGCGTCGCCCTCGGCGAAGAGTTCGGCATGGAGCCTGGCGAGATTGTTACCGGCAAGATGGCCGCCGGTCTCCGCCGCCTCGGCTTCGACCGCGTCTTCGACACCGACTGGAGCGCCGACCTCACCATCATGGAGGAAGGCACCGAGCTCCTCGGCCGCCTCAAGAAAGCCCTCGCCGGCGAAGAGGTCAAACTGCCCATGTTCACCTCCTGCTGCCCCGCCTGGGTCGCCTTCTACGAGAAGAACTTCCCCGACCTGCTCGAGTACCCCTCGACCGCCAAGTCGCCCCAGGGTATGTTCGGCGCCGTCGCCAAGAACTTCCTGGCTCCCAAGATGGGTGTCAAACATGCTCAAGCAGTGCAATATCGACCTCAACCAGCTGCCCGAAGAGGACTTCGACAACCCCCTCGGCCAGTCCACTGGTGCCGCTGTCATCTTCGGCGCCACTGGCGGCGTCATGGAGGCTGCCCTCCGCACCGCCTACGAGGTCCACACCGGCAAGACCCTCCCCCGCGTCGACTTCGAGGAGACCCGCGGCTTCCAGGGTATCAAAGAGGCCACCATCGACTTCGACGGCTTCCCCCTCAAGATTGCTGTGGCCTACAGCCTTGGCAACGCTCGCAAGCTGATGAACGAGGTGCGCGAAGGCAACCCCAACGGCTACCACTTCATCGAGGTCATGGCCTGCCCCGGCGGCTGCATCGGCGGCGCCGGCCAGCCCTACCACCACGGCAAGAGCGACATCGTGCGCCGTCGTATGGAAGCCATCTACCGCGAGGACGCTGGCAAGCCCATACGCAAGAGCCACGAGAACCCCGACATTATCGCCATCTACAAGGAGTACTACGGTGAACCCTGCGGCCACCTCAGCCACGAGCAGCTGCACACCCACTACTTCGACAAGAGCGACAAAATCGAGGCAACAAAATAAGTTAATAATGGAAGATAGAGGAAGATAAGGGAAGTTAAAGGAAGATAACGGACAATACCAAAGCATTTGTCTCCTATCTTCCGCGAGCGAAGCGAGCTATCTCCCCTTATCTCCTCCTAACTACCCAAAAAAGAAAGAAAAAATGGCAAACATTAAACTGTCCGAAGATAAAATCAACGTCATCAAAGAGATTGCGAAGTCCTTTGGTAACAACAGCGGCGAGGTCATCAATGTGCTGCACCAGGTGCAGGGCAAGTTCGGCTATCTGCCCGCCGAAGTCCAGGAGGTCATCCTTCTACAGCTTCTTCACCATGGAGCCCAAGGGCGAGCACCCCATCGACATCTGCCTGGGTACCGCCTGCTACGTGCGTGGTGCCGAGAAGGTGCTCGACGCCTTCGCCCGTGCGCTGAATGTCCAGGTGGGCAAGTGCACCCCCGACGGCAAGTTCTCGCTGAACACCCTCCGTTGTGTCGGTGCCTGCGGTCTGGCCCCCGTCGCCATGATCGGCGAGAAGGTCTACGGCCGCCTCACCCCCGACATGGTTCCCGGCATCATCGCCGAGTACAAGTAACGCTTACGGGAATCCAACGCAAAGAGGGCATCCATGCAGGATGCCCTCTTTCATTTTTCTTTGAAAAAAAGGGGGAAATGGACAGTATGCAACATGATAATTATCAGTCTGTTGGACATATCCTCTTCTTCCTCTCTTCGGCAATGGTTGGGGAATGGGGGGAGGCGGAAGTGAAACGGAGGAGGGAGAAACGTCAAAAGCGCAGATACGAGAAGTATGCAGAGCAGCAATTCACCGCCTTGCCTTCTTCAGCATAGAAACCAACGCCACTGTGGCCTGGTAGGCAATGTTGCGTATTTGGTCAACTCCTATAGCCACCATCACACAGACGATGCCTGCAGTCAACGTTATCAGGATGTTATGGTACGGATTGGAGTGCAGAAGGTGCTGCTGGAACCAAGGATAGACACCCCTCAACCCTTCTTGCAGAAAATATGCTGCCAGAACGGATTTTGCGGCAAAATTGACGGCACGGCTTCGGAAATCAAACGTAAGAAACAGGGAGAAGAATGCGGAAGCACCAAGTATCACCAAAGGATCGTTGTAAGTTACATATCCGCTTTCACCTCCTCTGCAATAAATGGGGGAAACCGCAAGTAGCCAGTTCCACAGAATCATCGCACCCATGTAGATCAAAAACAAGAGAACCCTTTTCACATGGCGCGGCATTGTCAAGACAGCATCCATCCCCTCTCCTTTGCTGAAAAATGCGCCGATAAAATACATAATGATAAAGTGAATCAAGGAGTATCCCCTATCGGCCTTTGCCCACCAGCCAAGATAGACATCAACCACCAGTGCGGCCACCAATGCCCATGCCATTTTTTTTCTGGTTAGAGATTCTATTCCGGCATTTAACACGGGAGACATCAGCATTAACGCAAGGTAACTTGTAATAAACCACCAACTCTGATTGTGAGTGAACACAAAAAGACTATCGTATATCAGCGTTCTACCGATGCTTCCGCCCACCACCAAACGATTAGTAACATTGACAGCGAATGCATAAAACACGCAAAAGAATACAAAATAAAAAAGTCGTTTCCACGAAAGTTTGATGCGGAAATAGCCGCTAATCAACACATAACAATTCACTGCGACATAGCACATCGCATTAAAAATGCGAGTAGACACAGGAAGTTCCGAAAAAGATTCCATCGTGTGAACGATGAAATGGTGGCTCATAATCATTATCATGCAGACAATGCGGAGGAGTTCGACATTGCTTTGACGGGCGGGCTTTAGAGAACTGGTCATATACAATCAGGAGTGGGTGATGAGGATGATGATTTTGTCGGGGGCGAGGGAGTGGAGGAGGTTGTCGAAGTGCTGGCGGGCGGTGTGGTCGAGCCAGGCGGTGGGCTCGTCGAAGAGGAGGATGGGAGCGTCGGAGGCGACGGCGCGGGCGATGGCCAGGCGCTGCCACTGTCCCATGCTGAGTTCGCTGCCGCCGTCGAAGAGGCGGCCGAGCTGGGTCTGCAAGCCCTGCGGCAGGCGGTCGACGAAGTCGAGGAGTGTTGAGGGTTGAGTGTTGGGTGTTGAGTGTTGTTCGCCGTTGGGCACGATGTTCTCTCGGACGGTGAGGTTGTAGCGCACAAAGTCCTGGAAGAGGACACCGAGGTGCGAGCGGAGGTCGCGGAGGTCGAAGCGGCGGAGGTCGGTGCCGTCGACAAGCACCTGCCCCTCGCCCGGGTCGTAGAGTCGGAGCATGAGCTTCACCACGGTACTCTTTCCGAATCCGTTGCGGCCGTCGATGCGGGTAATTTCGCCCCGTCGGGCGGTGAGGTTGAAATGCTGCAGCACGTCGCGCTGCATGTCGGGATAGCGGAAGGTGATGTCGCGGAACTCCACCTGCTGCACGCCCTCGGGGAAGGGTACGGGCTGTGCGGGCGGGAGGATGGAGGGGCGGAGGTCGAGGAACTCGAACAGGTTGCCCACGAAGAGGCGGTTGTCGTAGAGGCCGGCGACGCCGGCCACGAGGGAGGAGAGGTAGCCCTGTCCGCGGCGGAAGGCCTCGAAGAGCATAACGAAGGTGCCGACGGTGATGGCGGCGGCGAGGGTCTGCCGGAGGAGCAGCCAGACGATGGCGAACATGGCGGCGGCCTCGACAACGGCGCACAGCACGTCGAGCATGCCGAGGCGGCGCGAGATGGAGAGCAGCCTGCCCACCAGCATCCTGCGCGCCTCGACGAAGCGGCCGCGGAAGAGCGCGGCGAGGCCGAAGGCTCGGAGTTCCTTGGCGTAGTCGCGTCCGGTGAGCAGCGCGCCATAGTAGGAGGTGCGGCGGTAGAGCTGGGTGTTGGAGCGGCGGAAACGGTAGATGCTGCGCGCCTTGTAGAGCCGGACGGCGAATCCCGGAAGCACGGCGGCGATCATCACCACGATGACCCACCACGAGGCGGAGACCAGCATGGCCACCACGCCGGCGATGGAGAGCAGCGAGCCGCCCAAGGCCATGAAGTTGGAAAGCACCTGCAGGGGACGGAAGTTGGCCTCCTGCTGGGCGCGGTGGAAAGTGTCGTGGTAGGCCGGGGTATCATAATACTGCATGTCGAGCCTTGCCGACTGGCGCTGGATGAGGTCGCTGACGTGGTCGATGAGGCGCTGGCCGAGGATGTCGTTGTTGATGCCGTTGAGGGCCTGGACAACGCGGTTCAGCAGGAATACGGCACACATGGCCAGGAGCAAGTGGGTAGTGGATAGTGGGTAGTGGGTAGTGGATAGTGGGTAGTGGGTAGTGGTGGCGGTAACGCTGTCGATGAGGAGTTTGAGGATGTAGAGGTTCAGCAGGGGGAGGAGGCTTTCCACGGCCACATAGAACACGCGCAGCCAGAAGGAGCGCGGACTGCATTGCCGCACCATCATGAGGGCTCGCCAGAGGTTTTTCATCGGATAAGGATTTTATGCACCACCTCGGCGCCGAGCTGGTCGTTGATGCGCTGGCGGAGGCTTTCGCGGCGGTTGAACATTTCGTGGCGCAGGGCGGCCGAGGAGAGGCGGAGGGTAAGGACGCCCCTGGAGTAGAGCACGGAGGGTGTGAGGCGCGAGATGAGGTCGCCGGCCAACTGGCGGTAGACGCGCTCGACACGGGCCTCGTCGGCCACCTCGCCGAGGTCGAGTCGGCGCAGGGCACGCTGGAGGAAGTGGTCTATGGTGTAGTCGGGCTGCATTTGTCCAGTTATGCGTTAGGAGTCAGTTGGCCGTTGGCGACGCGGAAGAGGCGGTGCTCGAGGTGGGGTAGGTCGCCGAAGAGTGCCTGCACACGGCCAGGCTGGGTGTCGGTCAGCAGCACCTGGCCGAAGCGATCGCTGCCCACCAGGGCGATGAGCTGGCGTATGCGGTCCATGTCCAGTTTGTCGAAGATGTCGTCGAGCAGCAGGATGGGCTTGGTGCCGGAGTGGTTGAGGAGGTACTGGAACTGTGCCAGTTTGAGCGCCAGGGCGAAGCTCTTCTGCTGCCCCTGCGAGCCGAATCGCTTCACAGGCATCTCTTCCGAGAGCGAAAGGAGGAAGTCGTCCTTGTGCGGCCCGACGGTGGTGTGCTGGGAGTAGCGGTCGGCCTGGCGCGCCACCTCGAGCTGGAGCATCAAGGGGCGGTCGTCGCGCTGGTAGGCGATGGAACCCGGCTCGCGGACACCGGCAATCCAATGGTAGTATTCCTCGAAAAGGGGCTGGAAGTCGGCGATAAACGACTGGCGACCCGCATAGAGTGCCATGCCGTGAAGTTCCAGCTGGGCATCCCAGATGGCGACCATGGCATCGTCCCACAGCCGGTCGTCCCACATCTGCTTGAGCAGGCGGTTGCGCTGGTCGAGGGCCTTGTTGTAGGCGATGAGGTGGTTGAGGTAGTCGTGGTCGACCTGCGAGATGACGCTGTCGGCAAAGCGTCGGCGCAGTTCGCTGCCGCCGGTGATGAGCTGCTGGTCGTTGGGCGAGACCATGACCAGCGGCAGCTTGCCGATATGCTCGGCGAGGGTCTTGTACTGCTTCTTGTTCCAACGCATCTGCTTGGGCTGCCCCAGGCGGAGGGTGCAGCTGGCCACGTCGGGACCGTAGTGGCCGTGGATGGCAAAGAAGTCGGCACCGAGGCGTATGTTCTGGGTGTCGACGGGATTGAAATAGCTCTTGCAGAACGAGAGGTAGTGGACGGCGTCGAGGAGGTTTGTCTTGCCTGCGCCGTTGTTGCCGACAAAGCAATTGACGTTGCCGCAGAGCTCAACATCGGCCTCGGCATAGCTTTTGAAATTGGTGAGTATGAGGCGGTCGAGGGTCATGAGGCGAGGTGTTGGTTGATGGCGGAGGCCACCTCCTCCATGAGCCAGCGGGGCGTGGAGGTGGCGCCGCTGATGCCGACCGAGGCGATGCCGCGGAACCAGCCGGACTGGAGGTCGGCAGCCGAGGCGATGAGGCGGGTGGAGGGCTGCACCTTGCGGCAATACTCGTAGAGGTAGCGGCCGTTGCTGCTGTTGCTGCCCGCCACAAAAAGCAGCAGGTCGACACTGCGGGCGAAACTTTCCAGCTCGCGGGCGCGGTTGGCCACACGGTTGCAGACGGTGTCGTAGGCCACAAAGTCGGCCCCTTCGTGCAGGCGGGAGCGGATATTGTCGATGAGCCGTCGGTATTCCTCGCGACTCTTGGTGGTCTGGGAGAACAGACGGATGGGGCGGCGGAAGTCGATGGCGGCGAGGTCGTCGGGATGGCTGACGATGAGGGCCGAGCCATCGGTCTGGCCAGTGAGACCCACGACCTCGGCATGGCCGGGCTTGCCGAAGATGACAATCTGGCCATTGACGAGCCGCATCTCGTCGTAGCCTTTGCGGATGCGCTGCTGGAGGGCAAGGACGATGGGACAGGTGGCATCTATCAGATTGATAGCCAAAGCTTCAGCGGTTCGGTAGGTCTCGGGCGGCTCGCCGTGGGCGCGGATAAGCACCTTGCTCCCGGCCAAAGAGGGGAGCATGGCATGGTCGATGACCCGAAGTCCTTTATCCTTGAGGCGCTCCACCTCGGCACTGTTGTGCACGATGTCGCCCAGACAGTAGAGGGTGCCGTCCTGGGAAAGCACCTCCTCGGCCGCACCTATGGCCTTGACTACCCCGAAGCAGTAGCCCGCGTGTTCATCGATGCGAATGTCCATAGCCATCAACTCATACACTGGTTTTCCTTGCGGGCCATCTCCAGCACCTCCTGGTACTCCTCGGGCGAGAGGTCGCCGGAGAAGTAGTAAATGGGGTCTACCTTACGCTCGCCCAGCATAACCTCATAGTGGAGGTGGGAACCCGAAGCGATGCCCGTGCTGCCGACGGCACCCACCTGCTCGCCGCGCTTGACACGCTGGCCCGCACGGACAGTGGATTTCTGCATGTGGGCATAGAGCGTCATAATACCGTAGCCGTGGTCAATGATGACCACATTGCCATAGCCACTGTAACCCTGTGGATTGTAGCTGGCCACCCGCACCACGCCGTTGCCGGTGGCATAGACAGGGGTGCCCGGATGGGCGGCGAAGTCGATGCCCTCGTGCAGGCGATGGCTTTTGAGGATGGGGTGGAAACGGGTGCCAAAACCACTGACCACCTGGCACTGATCCTTGTCCACAGGCATGATGGCGGGCAGGGAGGCCAGTCGCTGGCTTTTGTTGAGGGCCATCTCGTAGACCTCGTCAAGCGACTTGGACTCTACGTAGAGGCGTTTGTCGAGGTTGTCGATACGGCGGGTGGTGTTCTTGAGGAGGGAATCGCCGCCGAAAGAGGCATAGCGTTCCACGCCGCCGATGCCGCTGAAGCGTACAGAACGAGGGATGGGCTCGCTTTCGAAGATGGCGCGGTAGAGGGCGTCGTCGCGCTCCTCGAGGTTGGAAAGCACTTTCTCGGCACGGTCGACACGCTCGCCGAGGCTGGCGGTCTGGCGCTTGTACTGGTCTAACTCGCGGCGCAACAACCGCTCGTTGGGCGATTGCATGAATTGCAAGCCGATAATGACTGCGGAAACACCCAGCACCACGCCGAACAAGACCCCATAGCCGATATGCCGTACACGATCGCGAAGCGACACAAACACCTTCTCATACCGAAGGGTATGGGGATTGAGGCGGTAAGTGTGGCGCGGATTTTTCACAGACAAAGGGGATTAGAGGGTGGCCTTCAGGCGCTCCACACACTCGACAAAATGTGCAATCGGTCGCACGTGGTTAAAATAAAAAGTGAGGTCCAGACTGGGAATCTTCAGTTGGCTTGTAGCGTCCCCCAGGCGATAAGACAATGTCTCGACAGGTTCCTCGATGGAGAGTTCCTGGAAGATGATGGTGAGATCCTTCAGTGGATACAGGTCAAAGTCCACCGAACTGCGAACCACAGCAATCGAGTCGGGGAGAATCACATACAGCTTGTCTGTCGGATCCCGCATTATCGGAAGGAAAGAAGGGCAGTGGATGAAATTGAAGATACCGACATCAAAGAAGACCTGCTTGAATCTGTGGCGGGCATTCTCGTCGTAGTGCCACGTGCGGCGGCACGAGGCCACCCGCTTGAACGCCTCCACCACCTGCTTGTAGGCGGCGTAGGTTTCGGGACTGCACAGGGTGCTGACGTCGAGTTCCACGTTCCGCACCTCTTTCTCCAAGTGCGCAATCTTCGACTTGTAGTGGCTCATCACCGAGACCAAAAACTTGTTGCTTTTGCGCCCCAACTTGTTTTTGATGCCTCGCACAATCCGCTGCAGGCGTTCCTCCGTCCGGGCCAGTGCCAGGGTATTCTGGTAATACTCAAGTATCTGGCGTTTCCGGGGGTCGCCGCAACTGACCAAAACCTTGTCCAGAAGAGCCATTTCCCTGTCAAAGTCAGGCTCTTTTCCCAACAGAAGACGCCAGTAGCGTGGGTATTGCTTGGCCAACCTTTTGCGGACAAAACGGTGATAGCTTTGGCTGTCGCTCTCTCGCTCGACAAAGCCCGTCCCCGGATTCTTCCACATGATGTAGCGGCGTCCATGATAGGACTGTGCATCATCCTCCAGGACTCCGAAGTGGGAATAGTGGAAATGGTTCGATATTCTGACGTGCAACCCTTCGGCCACTTTGGCGTATGTGAATGGCAGTATCTTCATCTGGCGAAAGCGGCATCAGGTTTAACCGTGGACGGCCTCGCCATGAGCGGCCTCGAGTGCCTCCATGACGGCCTCGCTCATGGTGGGGTGCGGATGGATGGCGGCGGCCAGCTGGCGGGCGGTGATGCCCTGCTCGCGTGCGGCGACCAACTCGGAAATCATCTCCGTCACGTTGTCGCCACAGAGGTGGGCGCCGAGGATGAGGTCGGTCTTGGCATCGACCACCACTTTCACAAAGCCGTCGGTATTGCCGGCGGCGGTGGCCTTGCCGGAGGCTTTGAAGAAGAACTTGCCCACCTTCACCTCGTGCCCGGCCTCGACGGCCTTCTTCTCGGTGAGGCCGACGGAGGCCACCTCGGGGGTGGTGTAGGTGCAGCCGGGGACATTCTGGTAGTTAACCTTGGGGGCAGTGCCGTGGACGATGGCATCGACACAGCAGATGGCCTCCTTGCTGGCCACGTGCGCCAGGGCGGGGCCGTGAACCACGTCGCCGATGGCGTAGTAGCCGGGCACCGAGGTGCGGTAGCAGTCGTCGACTTCTATCTTGCCTTTCTCGTGCTTGATACCGCACTCGTCAAGGCCAAGTCCCTCGAGGTTGGTAACCACGCCGACGGCAGAAAGGACGATGTCCACATCGACAACTGTCTCTGTGTTTTTCTTGAGGTCTTTGACAGTTACATGGCAGGTGTCGCCCTCGATGTCCACCTTCTCGACACTGGCCGAGGGCATAACCTTCATGCCCATTTTGCGGAATGAGCGGCTCATTTGGGCGGCCACCTCCTCGTCCTCGTTGGGGAGGATTTGGGGCATGAACTCGACGAGGGTTACCTGGGTGCCGATGCTCTGGTAGAAGTAGGCAAACTCGCTTCCGATGGCGCCACTGCCGCAGACAAGCATGGACTTGGGCTGCTGGCGGAGGGTCATGGCCTCGCGGTAGCCGATGATGCGGCGGCCGTCCTGCGGCATGGAAGGCATGACGCGCGAGCGGGCTCCGGTGGCAACAATGATGTGGTCGGCCTCGTATTCGGCGCCGTCGACAGCGACCTTCCTGCCTGGCAGGAGGGTGGCGATGCCCTGAATGACATCGACATTGTTCTTCTTGAGGAGGAATTCGACTCCCTTGTTCATCGTGGCGGAGACTCCGCGCGAGCGGTCGACCATGGCGTTGAGGTCGGCTTCGACGGCATCGCACTTGACACCGTAAGCGGCGGCGTGGCGGGCGTAGTTGAAGGCTTGGGCACTCTTGAGGAGGGCCTTGGTGGGGATGCAGCCCCAGTTGAGACAGATGCCGCCGAGGTTCTCACGCTCGACAACAGCGGTTTTCAGCCCCTTCTGGGCTCCGCGGACGGCAGCCACATAGCCTCCCGGGCCGCTGCCAATGACGATAAGGTCGTATTTCATTGCTGTTTATGTTATTTATTATGTACCAAAATAAAATGCAAAGATACACACTTTTTTGGAATCCGTCAAACTTTTTTTCTCCGCCCCTCCCCGGCGGGCAGAGTTTCCTAGGGGTTCCTCTAGGGGTTCCCTAGATACTCTCTTAATGAATACATAAACTCTGACGCGATATGAGACCATATCGTCCCATTGGGACCCAACAGGGCGGATGCGGCACAATAAAACACACGAAGCCGCGTTACGAGGGCATGAACAGGACCATCCCGCCGTTGAAGCCGGGCGATTTGGTGGCACTTGCCGCTCCCGCCCGGCACGTGAGTCCCGCCGAAATGGCTCCAGCCATCGCCCTGCTGGAATCCTGGGGTCTCCGTGTGCGAGTCCCCGAAGGGCTCTACCTGTCCGAGGGGCAGCTGGCCGGGAACGACAGCCACCGCGCCGCCCTGCTGCAACGGCAGCTGGACGACCCCGAGGTGCGCGCCATACTCTGCTGCCGGGGCGGCTACGGCTCGGTACGTATCGTGGACAGGCTCGACTTCTCCCGTTTCGCACTGAACCCCAAGTGGATAGCAGGATACAGCGATGCCACCGTACTCCACAGCCACCTCCACGCCATCCTCGGTCTCCCCTCCCTCCACGCCACCATGCCCATCAACTTCCCCCCGGAGGGAGAAAACGCTGACACCGAGAGCCTTCGGAAGACCCTCTTCGGGCAGCCTGCGCCGCTGGAATGGGAGCCGCACCCGCTGAACCGCCCGGGCAAGGCAGAAGGCGAGGTGGTGGGCGGAAACCTGAGCATCCTCTACAGCCTGCTGGGTTCCCGCTCCCAAATCGACACCCGGGGGAAAATACTGCTGATAGAAGACCTCGACGAATACCTGTACCACGTGGACCGCATGATGCAGGCCCTGCGCCGCGCCGGCATGCTGGAGGGTCTCAACGGGCTGATTGTGGGACACATGAGCGACATGCACGACAACACCGTCCCTTTTGGCAAAACGGCCGAGGAGAGCATCCTCGACACCGTGCGCGACTACTCTTTCCCCGTGGCCCTCGCCGCCCCCATAGGACACTGTGCGGGAGCCAATTACGCCATTACCCTCGGCACAAAACAACGCCTCGAAACGTCCAATTCAAAAAAAAGTCGTATCTTTGCACCTTGAAATGCTGCTGATACACACTCCTAAACTGACCAATCGGCTGGGATACACGCTCAACGTGGTATTCCAGCATCTGCTGCACACCGATTTCAGCATCACCACCGACGAGGAATATTTCCTAAACCATGGCGACGCCAAGCTCAACTATGGACACAAGCGACTGGGGGACAGTCTGTTCATCAAGAGCCACAGCCTATTGTTCCAGACCTCGATTGAGGAGCAGGAGCCGCACGCCGAGTGCCGCGACGGGCAGTGGAAACTCTTCCCCATGTACGGACGCGACCTGGACTTCGACTTCGACCCGCTGGCGGCCACCTTCTACATGGTGTCCCGGTACGAGGAGTACCTGCCCCACCGCGAGGACGAGCATGGCCGCTTCTGCGCCGAGGAGAGCCTGACGCACCACGCCGGCTTCCTGCACCTGCCCGTGGCAGACCAGTGGGCGCAACTCATAAAAAACAAAATCACAGAACGTTACCCCGACCACCCGTTTCCCCGTCTGCACTACCGGTTTGTGCATACGGTGGACATTGACGCGGCCTGGTGCTACCTCCACAAAGGATTCTTCCGCACCCTGATGGGTCTTGGGCGCGACCTTTTCTGGCGGCGCGACCTGGAAGAGGTGCGACGGCGGTTCCGCGTACTGTGCCACCGCGAGGCGGACCCTTTCGACTCGTTCGACTACATCATCCGGCAGCACCAAATACTCGCCCCCGGGGCGCACCTGCTGTTCTTCGTTCTGTTGGCCGACTACGACAACTACGACAAACCCGCCTCGCATCTCAACCCCCACATGCGCCAACTGGTGCAGCACCTGGACGACTATGCCAAGATGGGCATCCATCCGGGGTATCCCTCGTTGGAGCATCCTGAACAAACCGACGAAGAAATCAAACGCCTGGAACACATCATCCACCGCACCATCGTCCGCGCCCGATTCCATTTCCTGCGGCTACAATTGCCACGCTCCTACCGCATACTGCAGCACGCCGGAATCCGACACGACTACACCATGGGCTATGCCGACACCGTGGGCTTCCGCGCGGGCATCAGTGTGCAATACCCTTTCTACGACCTCGAGCGCGACCTCGAGACCGAATTACTCATCCACCCTTTCTGCGTGATGGACACCACCCTACAGAAATATATGGCACTGACACCACAGGAAGGGCTGGAAAAATACAAGGCACTGATCGACAGTGTACGCGAAGTGAACGGAACCTATTGCTGCATCGTGCACAACCAGAACCTGACCGACCTGTACGGATGGGCGGGCTGGCGCGAGGTGTACGAGCAGATGCTCGACTACGCAAAACCTTAAAGCGATGATAAATTACAAGGAGAAACTGGCCCTCGTGCGCGCCTTTGTGTTCGACTTCGACGGCGTGATGACCGACGGCAGCGTGTGGACTTACGGCGACGGGGAAACGGTGCGCTGCGGAAACATCAAGGACGGATTCGCCATCCAGTACGCCGTGAAAAAAGGCTACATCGTGGCAGTCATCTCCGGTGCCACCTCAATGAGCATCAACAACCGGATGGCCTCGCTCGGCGTGGAGCACTGCTACACTGGATGCGGAGACAAGACACACACTTTCAACGAGTTCTTGAAGAAAAACAACCTACAGGAACACGAGGTACTCTGTATGGGCGACGACCTGCCCGACTACCCCATCCTGCAACGGGCCGGCGTGAGCGCCTGCCCTGCCGACGCCGCAGTGGAAATCAAGGAATTGTGCGACTATATATCCATCCATCCCGGAGGACGTGGCTGCGTGCGCGACGTCATCGAGCAAGTACTCCGCCTGCATGGGCAATGGTTCCACCCAGACGCCGTGATATGGTAGCGCTACGCAAACAACTGGCACTCATCCTGCTCCTCCTCCCCCTGGGGTTGTGTGGACAGGGATTCTCCGTGGACGACACCCTCACCGAATATCCTCACAAAGGCACCTACTACCACAACAAATTCGAAGGCCGCAAAACTGCCAACGGCGAAATATTCAACCAGAACCTGTTCACCGCAGCCCATTGGAAAATCCAGATGGGCACCTACGTGATGGTTACCAACAAGAACACTGGCCTACAGGTGATTGTGCGCGTAAACGACCGCTGCCCCAAGCATGGCGTGTTCGACATGAGCCACCGCGCGGCCAACAGCATCGGAATCAATGGTTGCCAGCCGGTTACAGTGCGCATACTGCCCCCGAGCGATGCCTATATAGCCCAATGGCAGGCACAGGATGAGAAATTCGATTCCGTGTACTCCAAGTTCGGCAGCCAGAACCCGCCCCCACCAAAAGCGAAAAAAACACCCCGGTCGGACAAAACCCAAGCAGCCCCACCCCCACAAAAAAAGCCACAGGATCCCAAACCCAAACCGCAGCCGGCACTCGATCTGCCTCCCATTGCCACCCTCAAGCCCGAAAACACCTGCTACAGGCTGGAACTCTGCACCGTCGAATCCCACAGCGAAGCCTTCTCCCTGATACAAAAACTCCCTGCCCACTACCAAGAAAAAATCCTGGTCGACAACACTCATCACCCGCACATCAAACTGATTCTTGACGTGGGGACGGCGAAGAAGAAAGCCGACAAACTGACCCGTACCCTAAAGCCCGTTTTCCCACATTGCAAACCCATCCCCTGCGAGTAAAATTAAAGAAAAAAAACTTTTTTTTGCATAATTTGAATAATTATTATTATCTTTGCACAATCAATTTCGCCCTGACATTGGGTGCGTAAAATTGACAGAAACGACATGTAACACGATAAAACACAGGCCATTGTGGCAACACAAAATAGACAGAGAACGGAACACTGGACCCACAAAATAGTGTCATTTTTGATGACGATGATGCTGTTTTCCACTATTGCTACCGCTCAAAACGAGGGTCAGTACACCCATTTTATGTACAATCGGCTCAGCTACAATCCTGCCTATGCGGGAAGTTCCGGAGCCATCTCCTTCACCCTCCTCTACAACAACCAGTGGATGGGGCTCACCCTGCAGGCTCCCATCGAGGGTTTGAACCCCGGCACCACCCCCACCAACTATCTCTTCTCGTTCGACCTTCCCGTATCGTTCCTCCACGGCGGCATCGGGCTTCTATTCAACTCGCAGTCCATTGGATACCACAACAATACCACCATCAACCTCGACTATGCGTTCCGCATCTACTGGGGTCCCGGCAACCTTTCGGCCGCCGTGGAAGCAAACCTCTACAACTTCACCTTCAACACCGAGAACCTCCGCGGAGCCGAAGACCTGACGGGAATCCCCGGAAGTGGTGGTGGCGGAACCACCGACCCCAGCATTTCGGGGCAAGAGATATCGGAGTTCATGGTTGATGTGTCCACAGGTCTCTACTACCAAGTACCGGGCGTGTGGTACGCCAGCCTGTCGGTGAAGAATCTGCTGGGTTCCAAGAGCGAAGCATTGGGATACCAGAACGCCAGAACACTTTATCTGATGGGTGGCTATGAATACGCATTCCCCTACAACCCCTCGTTCAAACTCAAGCCCTCGGTGCTTGTCAAAGCGGCCGACTTCTCCGTGATGCAAGGCGAAGCTGCGCTGATACTGGACTACGAGAATGCCTTCTGGGGTGGTATGGGCTACCGCATCCGGGATGCTTTCACATTCCTTGCCGGCGTGAACTGGAACTGGCTGCGCGTGGGCATCGCCTACGACTTAACCACCTCGAAACTCGGCTTTGCCAAGACAGGCCGAAGTTTTGGCTCCCTAGAACTGTTCCTCAACGGTAGTTTCCGCGTTAGCGTACCCAAGCGCCCGCCAACCGTGTCCAGAAACACGCGTTTCCAACTGTAAGAAATGAAACTTTTTTGAAAGAATAACGTTACTATATTTTAGAATAAATAAAAAATAAAAATATGAAGAAGTTGTTTTTAATCCTTGCCGTATCGGCAGCACTGCTATGGAGTTGCAAATCCTCCAACCAAGGAGAGGTAACCGGCGTTGCCAACCGTCCCTATTTTGAGGACATCGACCTCAAAGGCATGGTATTCATCAATCAAGGAAACTACACGATGGGAGCCGGTGTGCAGAACGTTACTTACGGACGCACGTCTCAACCTCGCAAAATGCAGATCAGTTCTTTCTTCATGGACGAGACCGAGATTACCAACAACGAGTATCGCCAGTTTGTCTACGCCGTGAGCGACTCCATTGCCCGTCGCATTCTGGGCGAGGCCGGAGCAGAAGGTTTTCTGATTGAAGAAGACCAATATGGAGAGCCCCTCGATCCGCCGGTGCTCAACTACAAGACCAAAATCGACTATTCCGACCCCGAAATCCGCCAGCATTTAATCGACGGGGGCTTCTACATCGTCGACATCAACCACCGCCGCGCCATCGATGTCTCCAAGCTGAATTACGAATACTACTTCATCGACTACGCCGAAGTATCCCGGAAAGAGAACGGTGCACAGGCCAAAAGCGAGCATCGCGGCACCTCTTTTGCCGTACGCCCCAAAGGCCTCAACAATCGCAACTCACAGATTCAGCGCGAATATGTCAATATCTATCCTGACACCCTGTGCTGGGTACACGACTATGCCTACAGCATGAACGAGGACTTCACCCGCAACTACTTCTCCTCGCCCGCCTTCGACAACTATCCCGTCGTCGGTGTCAGTTGGCGCCAAGCCAAGGCATTCTGCGTGTGGCGTTCCAACATGCTCAACCAATACCTTGAGAGCATCGACTACGCGCAACTGAACGACTTCCGCCTCCCCACCGAGAGCGAATGGGAATTCGCCGCTCGCGGTGGCATCGCCAGCCAGAGCTATCCTTGGGGCGGTCCCTATGTGCGCAACCCCAACGGATGCTTCCTCGCCAACTATGAGCCTCTCAAGGGAGCCTATGACGACGACGGCGGTGTCCGCACCTTGATGGTGGGTCACTACGCCCCTAATGACTATGGCCTCTACGACATGGCCGGCAACGTCAGCGAGTGGTGCCTCGACGCTTTCAGCGAGACCACCTACATCGTCGCCCACGCAGTCTCCCCCTACTACAACTACGACGCCAAGGACGACGACCCCCTGTCGATGAAGAAAAAAGTCATTCGTGGCGGCAGCTGGAAAGACCAAAAATATTTCATTCAGGTTCAAACTCGTGACTACGAGTTCATGGACACCGCCAAGTGCTACATCGGCTTCCGTTGTGTGCAACCTTATCTAGGCCGTGTCAAGGGCGACAACCTCCGCACCGCCTCCAACGTGGCTCGCTAAACACATTTTACATTAAAGAATAACACATTATATATTATAAGCAACCACAAAAACAACAGAATTATGAGTTTCATAAACAACCTCGTTCGCAGTAAAGGCTACAAGACCTTCATGGCCTACCTCTATGGCTGGGGCGCAGCCGTCGTTATCATCGGCGCCCTGTTCAAAATCATGCACTGGCCTGGTGCCAACGCGATGCTGATTGCCGGTATGGGTGTCGAAGGTGTCATCTTCTTCCTCTCGGCATTCGAGCCGCCCCACAAGGAGTGGGACTGGAGTTTGGTCTACCCCGAACTGGCTGGCATGATTGACGAGAGCGGCCTCGACGGTGGCGAGATAGAGTACGACGAGAACGGCAACCCCATCGAGAAAACCGCGCTCGCGGTCAGCCAAGACCCCCTCTCCGCCAAACTGGACAAGATGCTTGAAGAGGCCAACATCACCCCCGAACTGATCGACCGCCTCGGCCAAGGCATGCAAAACCTTGCCGAAAGTGCCAACGCCATGAACAATATGGCCAATGTTACTGCGGCCACCGACAAGTTTGTCTCCAACCTTGACGGCGTAGCCAGTCAGGCCAGCCGCCTGCTGGAGAGCATGCAGGGCGCTCCCGAAGCCATCTCCACCCTCTCCACCATCTACCAGGAGACCTCACAGGCCCTCAACGGGGAAGTGTCCTATGTGGAAGAGATGAAGAAGATGTCCGCCAGCCTCAGTAGCATCAACGCCATGTACGAGCTGCAGATCAACAATGCCTCCACACAGATGAACATCAACAAGGAGTTTGAAGAAAAAATGGGCACCATGCTGGCCAACTTCTCCGACTCCGCCGAAGGCATCACCAAATACAAGGAACAAGTCGACGCCCTTACCCGCAAAGTTGCCGAACTCAACAACGTCTACGGCAATATGCTGGCCGCCATGCAGACCAGAATCTAACGCCAACCAAATCAGTAGTAACTAAACGGGTAACAAAAAGTTAAAAGAATAGACTATGGGCGCAACAAACTGTCCGGAAACCCCGCGACAAAAGATGATTACGATGATGTACCTTGTGTACACCGCCATGTTGGCGCTGAACGTCTCGGCTGAAGTCGTGCAAGGCTTCAAGAGCGTTGCCTCCGCCATGCATGAATCCAACAAGAATATCACCGCCAAACTCGACGACACCTACACCAACTTTGACGATGCCATGAAGAACAGCCCCGACAAAGTGCGGGAAATGTACATGCGCGCACAGGAAATCAAGCGTCTTTCGGGCGAAATCACCACCTTTATCGATAGTATGCAGTTCACCTTCATCGGAACCAAGGTGGCCAGTAATGTCAAATACAAAGACCCCGGCACAGGTCGAGAATGGGAGTTGCAACTACGCGACGAGATGGGAAATTCCATCAATGACAACGTCAAGACGGCTCTCGACAGCATCGGCTATGCGTGGTTCACCGACAAACAGCTCGAGGACAACCACGCCCCCGCCCAATTCTTCATCGGCGGCGATGTGAAGAACCCTGACCCCAACCTCGGTGCCATCCAAATCAAAAACAAAATCATCGAATTCAAACAGAAAGTCAACGAGGCGCTTGGCGAAGACTCGTCGCACGTCAAGATGGCTCTCAACGTCGATGACGGCTACAACAAGGAGGGACACCCCGTCTCGTGGGAGGTACTCAACTTCAACGAAGTAATTACCGGTGCCGCGTTGGTTACCCTCACGCGCCTCAAGGCCGAAACAATGAATGCCGAGTTTGATGCCGTCAATATGCTCTACAAGAAAGTGAGCAAGGGAGACATGACATTCGACCAAATTGCCATGATTTCCCGCCCCAAGGCCACCTATATCCTACAGGGCGGAACATATGAGACCAAGATTAACGTCGGTGCCTACGACTCGCGCCAAAAGTTCACCGCCACCGTCAATGGTCAGCAACTGACCAGCGGAGACAGTGGATCGGTGGTCTATCGCACTGTCTGCAACAACTTGGGACCACAGCGTATCAACGGAGTGGCCTACGTTACTTCGCCCGACGGCGGTACCAAGGAATACCCCATCAACGATGTCTACTTCGTGGCCAAGCCCGCCGGCGTAATCTCGCTTGACAATATGCAGGTACTCTATGCCGGTATCGAGAATCCGCTGACCGCCTCGGCCGCTGGTGTCGACACACGCAACCTGCGCGTCTCCATCGCCGAGGGACAGGGCAAACTCACTCCGGGCGAAGGTGAGGGACACTACAACATCACCCCCTCCCCTGGATGTCGCAAGATTGTCCTCGCGCTCGACGCCACCATCGACAAGAAGCAGACCACCATGGGTCGCCCCGTCTTCAAAGTGAAAGAGATTCCCGACCCCATTATCACCGTTGGCGGCTTCAAGAACGGCGACAAGGTGGCCCGAGCCACCCTTGCCAGTGGTGCCACCGTGGCCGCCCGTGCCAACCCCAGTTTTGAATTCAAAATCCCACGTGGCTCCATCCGTGTGATGAGCGTTGAGGTTTCCGTTGGCAATCGTGCCCCCGTTACTTCCAACAGCTCTACCCTCGACCCCGAAGTACTCAACTCCATCAAGCGCGCCAACCGTGGCGAGAAAGTCTATGTTACCGCCAAGGTTATGATGCCCGATGGAAAACCACGCGAAGCCTATTGTATTCTGACTCTAAACAAATAAAAAATACACTGTCATGAAAAAAGGTTTGTTCCTCCTCCTTGCTTTGGCCGCTTTCGGCATGAAAGGCACCTCCCAGAGCATTATCGACGCCGAAGAAACCAAGGATCCGAACTTGTATTACAACAAGATGGACTTCCAGTCGGGCAAGAAAGCTATGCCCTACCCTGCCGTACGCGAATCGGATCGCGTGTGGGAAAAGGTCGTCTGGCGCCAAATAGACATGAACGAGAAGTTTAACCAGTTCTTCTATTTCCCCACCGAGACCAACAGCAACACCCAAGGCCGCATCAACCTTGTAAACACCATCGTGGCCGCTCTTGAGCGCGGCGACATTGAAGTCTACGAGGATGCCGACATGACCATTGTCATGGATCAGCAGAAAGCACTCGAATCGCTGATGGGACTGAACGAAAAAGACACCACCACTGGCATTGACGAGTTCGACGAGGATATCATCGAAAAGGTGCGCTACAAGGAACCTTTCGATGCCGCTTCAGCCAAAGTGTTCCAAATCAAGGAATACTGGTACATCGACAAGCAGGACACTCGCCAGAAAGTGCGCATTACCGGATTGATGTTCAAGTACCGCAAAAACGTCATCCGAGGCGGACAAGCCGAAGAGAGCGATTTTGAGTCTTTCTGGGTACCCATGGATCACATGAGTGTCCGCAACACCCTCTACAATGCCCAAGCCTATGACGAGAACAACGATGTGGCCATCTCCTCTTACGACGATATCTTCATCCAGCGCCGTTTCGACAGCTACATCATACGCGAGTCCAACACCTACAACCGCTCACTGGCCGACTATCTGACCGGCGAGGATGCCGTGTACGAATCGCAGCAGATTGAAGACGACATCTTCAATATGGAGTCTGACATGTGGGAGTTCTAATGCTCCTGCTGACACTGAAAAAGAGTTAAGAGAAAACCACCACTCTTAACTCTTTTTTTTCCAATGAACCGTTTACCGCACATAATCCTGCTCTGCCTCCTGGCTCAATTCGCATCGGCTCAAGATGTCGAACCTACCCCCGCCTACTACATCCCTCTGCAACTCGAGTCCACCCGCCGGCCACAGCCCCTCCCACCCATCCGCTTCGAAGACATCGTCTGGTCCACCGACCTGTGGCGTACCATCGATGCGGGCGAACTCTTCAACCAATTCTTCTACTTCCCCGAAGACCACCCTAACCCCCACGGCAAAAAAAGCCTTGCCTACGTCCTTTGGGACGCCGTCGTCGCTGACGAGATACCTATCTACGAGGACGATGCCCTCACCATCCCCATCGACAACCAGCGCTTCGTGGAACGCTATACCCGCGCCGACACCATCGTCCTCGAACTGGGCTACGACGATGACGACAACGAAATCTACGAAACCCAAATCATTCCCAAAGTCTTCGACGGAGCCTCCATCCGTTGGTACACTTTCCGCGAGACCTGGTTCATTGGCCGACAGGACACCCGGCAGGACTCGCGCCGCATAGCCCTCGCGCCGCTCGAGGACTCCTACCGCACCTTTGGCAATTCGGGCGAGGAAATCTACCTAGGCCGCCTGCCCCTGTTCTGGATACCGCTGCAAAATCCCCGGGTTCGCGCCATCCTGGCACGACACACCGCCCACATCAGTTCCGACAACATCGCCAACCAGCCCTCTTGGGACTGGGTGTTCCTGGCACAGTACTACCACCCCTACACCGTCCGCGAATCCAACAAATACAATCGTTCCATTGTCGACTATCTCTCCGGTGAAGATACCCTTCTCGAAGCCGACCTCATTGAAGAGGAGGTCTTCGAACTGGAAAACAGCATGTGGGAATACTAACCCTCCAACTCCGAACTCATAACTCCGCCATCCAACCCGCTACTCCTCTGTTTCCCATCGACCCGTGGAGTATTTTCTCCACTTGGCAATGCACTGTTCCATGTCTTCAGGTACTGCGCTCTCGAACCGCAGTACTCTCCCGTCAGCCGGATGCACGAAGCCCAGCACCCGCGCATGCAGTGCCTGGCGCGGCAACAGGTCGAAGCAGTTCTCCACGAACTGGCGATACCTGGTGAAAGTGGTACCCTTCACGATTTCCCGACCGCCATAGGCGGCATCGCTGAACAAGGGGTGCCCAATATGGCGCATGTGGGCGCGAATCTGATGTGTGCGCCCAGTCTCGAGCACACACTCGACCAAGGTAACATATCCGAACCGCTCCAATACGCGCCAGTGGGTTACGGCGTGCTTGCCTTTCTGGAGTTCCTCCGGCAATCCCTCCTCGTGGGGATACACGCAGACGATGCGGCGATCCTGCGGCGAACGGCCGAGATTGCCCTCAATGGTACCACTGTCGCCCTCCATGTCGCCCCACACCAAGGCATTGTATTTCCGCTCGATGGTGTGCTCAAAGAACTGGCGAGCCAGCACGGCCTGTGCCTCCTCGTTCTTGGCCACCACCAGTAGACCGGAGGTGTCCTTGTCGATGCGGTGCACCAGGAAAGGTGCGGCGGATTCCCCGTTTCGGGTGGTCTTGTCCTGCATATAGTAGAGCAGTCCGTTGAGCAGTGTCCCGTTATAGTTGCCCACGGCGGGATGCACCACCAGGCCGGGGCGCTTGTCCACCACAATCACATCCTCATCCTCATAGGCCACCTTGAATTCCACATCCTCCGGCACCAGCTCGAACTCGCGCGGCGGATTGGGCAGCAGTACAGTTACCACGTCCAAGGGCTTTACCTTGTGGTTCGACTTCACCACCACTTCGTTCACCTGTACACAGCCCACTCTGATGGCGGCCTGCACTTTGTTGCGCGAAATACCTTCAATTCTCATTTGCAGGTAGCGATCCACCCGCATGGGAGCCTGCCCACCGTCCACCGTAATGCGGTGGTGCTCGTACAGTTCCTGTTGTTCTTGTTGTTCCCGTTGTTCGTCGGACATAGGACTTAACGACTGATTATGAGTTTGTAGACCGACACCTCTCCCCTACGCGGCGTTTCCACCCGCAACACATACACCCCGGCCGGCAGCGAGGCTGTGGCCAGGCGACCGCTTCCTTCGCGCCACCCCACACGGTGTCCCAGCATATTGTACAGTTCCACACGGCAGCGTTCCTCCACCCCGTCAACCCACACCTCATCCGAGGCGGGGTTTGGGTACAGCCTTGCCTGCGGCCTGTCCGCCGATTCGGGCAGGCCCACTGTCGCCGCCAGCCCGAAGCAGGGGCGAAGCATCAGGGATCCGTTCAGAATGCTTTGTTGCCACTCCATTCCAGTACGGTAATAGATGCGCTCCGCCGTGTTGAAACTGCGGTCGAAGCCCAGGTTTATATAGCGGTTGTTCTCCTGCTCGAAGCCCACAAAAATGCATCCCTCGATCACCAAGGGTGTTTCAAAGATATAGCGTTGGTAGATATTCATTCCCTCGAACTGGGGATAGCGCACCTCGGTGTCGGAATAGAGTTCTTGTCCGGGTTTCCCGTCCTCGGCGCATTGCCACACGGTGATGCGGAAAGGCACCTGCTCGTTCTCGCCATCCTTTGTGCGGTTGAAATAGAGGTCTAAAGCCGTCAGTGTGTCGGCCTGGTTGAGGTCGAAGCGGTAAGCCAGGTAGAGGTGGCTGGCGGTGGAGGTGAGACCATATCCGTTCTCGGCCGACCCGTCGTCATAGGCATAGTAGTCTGCAAAGACCTGCCGGTAGCGCACCGTGTCGTTGCAAGGGTAGTTGTCCGGCGCATTACCCTCCCTCACCACATGCACGACGGAATAGATTCTGGGGGCATTCATCTCGGGGAAGGCATAACCTACCAACGGCGAGGCATGAAGTGGCGAGGTCTGATAGCTGCCCTGGGGCAGGTGCGGCGGCGCGTTCTCGTAGCCGCCGTCATAGCGATACACGGTATCTCCATCCTGTCCCACAACGACATAGCCGTAGTGAGTAGCCAGGTCGGACGAGTAGAGGTTGGTGATGGTCATCGACTGGCTTTCGGCCATTTCGTCGGGGCGATATTGCCGTGCAGGCATGGCCCGATAATGTTTCAGCAGCGAGGGGGCCGGTGTCACGAAGGCCACATCCCTAAACGCTGGCACAGATGAAGCGGTGCGCCCGCGGTCAAGGCGAACATAATCCAGGTGCCACATGTCGCAGTTGCCCGTCAGGCCCGGCTTGGCAGAGGTTTCGAGGCTGGCGTAGTTACGAAAGCGGAAACGGAATGTACTGTCGAACCAAGCCTCGTCGTCAAGCATCAGTGCCACATATTGCCACTCTGCGCCCTGGGTACCGCCTCGGCTCCATACATTGACCCACATACTGTCGGCAGGGCGGTAGAAGTCGAGGAACAGGCTGTCCTGTCCGTCGGGCGTTTCCCCGGTGAGTTCCCACGGATTGCCGTGGCCACCGCCGGGGAGGAAGTAGAAACTGAACACCACCGAGTCGGCCACCACCGCCTCGTGGAGCCTCACGGCACGCGAGGTCAGAGTGTCGGCGGGGAAGAGCGAGGAGGAGGCTAGCGGATAAAGCCTACCCTGCGCGTCGATGGCATCAAGCGTGGCCACTCCCACGGTTGGGGGCAACAGCCGGTCGCCAGTCTCCACCGTGGCACCCGATGCCTGCCATAGCGTGGGCGAGGGGTACTGTCCTCCTGTAGAGAAATCGTCGAAGAAAGGCAATGGCATGGCTGCCCCGGCGGTTTTGGGGACAGGCTGCACGGAGAGGCTCTGCAAGGGGAGCAGCACCTCCTGGGTAGCGGCCAGCACGGGAAGCAGCAGAGCCAACAGGTATATACCGAGCCTTACCATGACCACTCTTCGTGTTCGTCAATCTGTTCCGGGGTTGGGCGACCGTCGTCAATCTGGTTGGGATCCATTATCTTGCTGGAGTCCACCTTGAAGTTGCTCACCATCTGTTCCACCTCATGCTCGCTGGCATCCACGTACCACAGCTCCACCTCGGTGCCGTAGGGGTACCGGGTAACCCCCGTGTAGTCGGGTTCCTGCCTGGCCACCACGGCCTTGGACTTGTCCTTCACTCCGCGGAAATGCTCCTTGCCCACGTTGAGGGAGACCGACAGGATGTCGCGACGGGCCTTGTCGGAAGTTTTCCCGATGACGAAGGGTACCACATTGGCACCGGTGCCGTCGCCCAGGCCAGCCACGAGATCCACCATCGTGCCGCGGGCTATCTGCTGCCCGGCATAGAGAATCTTGCCTTTGGAGGTTTGGTCGATGACACTGTTCTTGTAGGGATCCTCCACAAATTTCAGTCGTCCCACCTCAAGACCCACACCATAGAGCTCGGACACCGCCTGGCGTACCGACAGGCCGGCCAGTTCAGGCAGCACCACATCCTCGGCCCGGTAGGAGGTGATGCTCAAGTAGACCTTGCGTCCACGCTTCACCATCGACCCGCCCTTGGGATCCTGGGTGAGGATGATGCCGCCCTCGGAACCCGGACGGAACACCGAGTCCTGCACCACATAGTTGAGCCCTATGGCATCCTGTGCCATCACCTGGCCCACTTGCCGGCCCACCACGTCGGGCAACTCGTACTCCTGTCCCTGGCGGGCATAGATACGGATAAACACAAATGCCAGCACCACCAGCACCACCGACACGCCCAGCATCGCCAGCACGTGGAACATCCAGGGGTGGCGCTTGAAAAGGCTTTCATTTTTCTGTTTTGCCATGGTTACAATGGGTTTTATTCGTCTATCTCAAAAAGGCTTTCAAACTCATGTATCAGTGCCTCCAGTCCATGTATCTGCGATTCAACGGAGTCCATGCTGGAGAGATTCAACTCATCCAAGAACCCCTTGGTCAAGTCGGATCCCACATCTATCAAGTCCTTCATCTGCACAGTTACATGCTGCATGCGCACTTTGAGGTAGCGGGCTGTCAGGCGACCCACCTCTTTCCGCTCCTCCGGGGTGAGGCTTTGAAGGGTTTCCATGTCGCTGTATTTCTCCAGGAATTCCTCGTACTGCGCATCGGCGGCATCCCAGTCTTTCTCCGAGTAGGAGGCTCCGTTGTTTTCGGCCTTGTCCACGACCCGCTCGAAACTGCCGGGGGTGGTGGATGCACAGGACGTCGCCAGCAGGGCGGCGGCGGAAAGCGCAAGTATGCTTTGTCTGATATTCATATCTTTGGGTGTTTTTTTAAATTCAATCTGTCAATGTTCCCAACAGGGTGGCGGCGGTACAGGATTCCACTTTCACGCGGCGGTAGGTGCCGGCCACCGCGTCGCCGCGGTCGAAGACTATCACCTTGTTCTGACTGTTGCGCCCGAAGAGGCGCTCCTTGCTGCGATGGCTCTCGCCCTCGACCAGCACTTCGTACTCACGCCCCACCTCATGCTGGTTGTTCTCCAGGGCAATCTGCCCCTGCAGGGCAATGATTTCGTTCAAACGGCGGGTCTTCTCTGCCTCGTCGATGTCGTCGGCCATGTGCCTGGCAGCGTAGGTGCCCTCGCGAAGCGAGTACTTGAACATATAGGCGTAGTCGTAGCGCACACGGCGGAACAGTTCCAGCGTGGCCTGGTGATCCTCCTCCGTCTCGGTGCAGAAGCCCGCTATCACGTCAGTGGTGATCGAGCAGCCGGGCAGGTGGCGGCGGATGGACTCCACACGGTCCAGATACCACTCGACGGTATACTTGCGGTTCATCAACTTCAGCATGCGGTCGCTGCCACTCTGCACAGGCAGGTGGATGCAACGGCAGATGTTCGCATGCCGTGCCATCACCTCCAGCAGCCTGTCGCCGAGATCCTTGGGATGCGATGTGGCAAAGCGCACCCGCAACCGCGGATCGATCTGCGCCACGCGCTCCATCAGCTCGGGGAATCCTGTGTCGCCGCAGCGATACGAATTCACATTCTGCCCCAGCAGCGTAACCTCGCGGTAGCCGCGTTCGAAGAGACTGCGGGCCTCGTCGACGACGGTCTGCGGGTCGCGGCTGCGCTCGCGGCCGCGCGTGTAAGGTACCACGCAGTAGGCACAGTAGTTCTGGCAACCGCGCATGATGCTGATGTAGGCCGAGATGCCGTTGGAAGCCAGGCGTACCGGCTCGATGTCGGCGTAGGTCTCGGTGGCACTCAGCTCCACCTCGGCGGCCTTCTGTCCGCCGCGCACCTGCGCCAGCAGCTCGGGCAGGCGTCGGTAGGCGTCGGGACCGCAGACAAACGACAGGTTGTCCTCCTCCTCCATCAGCCGGCTCTGCAGCCGCTCGGCCATGCAGCCCAGGATGCCTATGCGCAGCCCGCGGCGGCGGTTCTGCAGGGCACGCAGCTCGCGCACACGGTGGCGTACGCGCTGCTCGGCGTTGTCGCGGATGGCGCACGTGTTGATCAGCACAAAGTCGGCCTCCTCCACCCCGCCGGCCAGGCCGTAGCCCGCACCCGTGAGGATGGAACCCACCACCTCGCTGTCGGCGAAGTTCATCTGGCACCCGTAGGTCTCTATATACACTCGCTCGTTCGTCATGCTTGCATTCTCAATAAAAATGCAAAGGTACGAACTTTTTGCGAAACTGGAGAAATTATTTTTTCCACCCCCGGAAAACGGAACCTACCATCTGCCTGCAAGGATGGCTTGGCGGACAGTTTCCGGCACGGTCTCACACACCTTGCCCATCGACACCTGTCGGATCCAGGAGCACTCCCCGATCCCACCACATCTGGTCGTCAAAAGGCTGTCTCCTGTCAGTCGCCCCTCCCCATACCCCTCGGAAAACGCTCCGTCCCCGCTCACCGTGTACCTGATGCCATAACCCCTCTCTGCAATATATATCCCGCAACCGTCCTCGGCCTTCACCGCGCCGTGGAGCGAAACCCCTCCAAGTCGGTTTTCAGGTGCAAATATGCGACTTTCCCCTGTTGACTGGTCTTTTTTTCTTCTTCCGAAAGCAAAAATACTGACAACCTGTAACTTGCATTTCTGTTTTTTCATACAGACAGCCATGTGATGACCCAACGTATCCCATATCGCACCATATCGCGCCAGAGTTTATGTATTCATTAAGAGAGTATCTAGGGAGTATTAGGGGACCCCTGTCCGCCGATCGGCCGATTGATTCCCTGTGGGGCGGAATTCATTATTTTGCCCCCTCCGGTTGTCGGATGGATTTTTTTGCGTACCTTTGCAGTATGAAACGAATCCTCTCCATATTGTACATCGCGCTGGCAACCAACTCCTTGTCGATTGCGCAGGCAGTGTCCGACTCCGCTTGGCGACCCTATGTGAAAACCGTGCTGCTGCACCCCGAGGGTACCTCCCTCTCCCCCCCCCTGCTCACCCTCGGCGGCACAAACCGCCTGGAACTCTCCTTCGACCTCCTCCTCGACCAGCCCCCGGAACTGGCCTACACCCTCCGCCACTGCGACGCCTTCTGGCGGCCCGACAGCCTGGAACCCTACGAATTCCTCACCGGATTCCACTCGGCACCCATCACCGACTACCAATTCTCCTTCACCACCCTGCGACCCTACATCCACTACTCCCACTCGATTCCCGAACCCTACGCCCAGTTCTCCCACTCGGGCAACTACCTCCTCACCGTCCACCTGGCGGGCAATCCCGACAGCATCCTGCTCTCGCGCCGCTTCCGCGTCAGCGAGCAGTGCGTCTCCCTCTCCGGGGAAACCTCTCTCCCTTACGACGGCATCGGCATCACCTCGCGGCAGGAGGTGGATGCCTACGTGGAGACCGGCTCCTGGCCCGGTGGGGCGACCTACCTGACACTGGTGGCCGAGCAGAACGGCCGTAGCGACAATCGGCGGACACTGGTCTTCTCGGGCTACGACCGTGGCCGCCTGACCTACCGCCACCGCCCTCCCAATGTGTTCGACGGGGGTAACAACTTCCGCTTCTTCGACGCCTCCAACCTGCACACTCCCATGTACAACATTGTCCGCATCGAACCCTACGGCGGCGAATACTATGCCATCCTCCGCCCCGAGGAAGACCGCTCTCGCAAACACTATGTGGTCGAGACAACGCTGGGAGGGGGAATGAAAGTCAATGCCTGGGACCGCCACAACTCCACCCTCGAAGCGGAGTACGTGTGGGTAAACTTCTCGCTCCCGATGGCGCAACCCTTCCTTGACGGGAGTGTCCACATCGTGGGGGCTCTCACCGACTGGCGGCTGGACACGCTGTCGCGCATGGACTACAACCCGCAATACCGCGCATACACGAAGCGCCTGCTGCTGAAACAGGGCTACTACGCCTACCAGCTGCTACTGCTTCCCGCCGGAAAAAGCGAGGGTGTAACGTCGCGACTGGAAGGCAACCACCGCGAGACTCCGAACCAGTACACCTTGAACCTCTACGGAAGACTCCCCTCGGATCGTGCCGACCGCCTGCTTGCCGTTACCGTCATCCAAGCTCCGTAGGCTCAACCGTAATGCGTAGCACCCGGCTTGTGAGCGGGTCTACACGGAATCGGTTGTCGGCCCTCAAGCCCACGACCCATACCACACGTCCCGTCGCATCAAGGAGCAGCCATACCTGCTCTTTCTCCAACCGGCAGAGGTGGAGGCCGGTAAGGAAATCGCTGACCAAGCGGCGATGGTCCATCCCGAAAGGGAAGAAGCGGTCGCCCCGTTGCCAAAGACGTACCTGGAGTGGCATCTTCACCTTGTCGGCATCGACGAAGATGTGTTCCGGGCTTGAAGCCAGGAGGCATGAGTCCGGGGAGACCTCCTGTAGCCCGATACTAGGTGCCAGAGGTTGGGTATTGGGTGCGATGAGGAGTTTGTTGCGATGCAGGGTCAACCGATGGTTTTCCGTGGCGAAGACCTGGCCTTGCACATGATCCATTGCCAGAATGATGTCGTCAACCATGTCGGCACCAACCCCATAGGGTCTCAATAACTCAAACAAGAGAGTCCTTTTCGGCATCAACCCGCCCACCTCTTCCAAATCAAGAGCCGAAATAGGGACGGAAATTGTAGGCAGGACGGAATTGTACGGCCGCAGGAGTTTCTGGCGAAGGTTGTTCACACAGTCGGCATAGACTTGGTATGTCTCCGACAGCCGCTCGATGTTTTCCTTCATGGTGTGTTGCACCGCAGGGTAGAACTCCTGCAGCATAGGCATAAGTTGCAGACGCAGGCGATTGCGATGGATATCAGCCAGGCGGTTGGTACTGTCCTCCACATAGGGCAGTTCGTTGCGCTGCACATAGGCATCAATGTCGGCACGGGAAAAGACCAGCATGGGTCTGACGACTTTCACGCCATGAATGTCGGCGACGGGTCGGATTCCGCGCAAGCCCGCCAATCCCGTCCCCCGGAAGAGGTTGAGGAAGAAGGTCTCGATGGAATCGTCCTGGTGGTGAGCGGTGGCGACACAAGGGTATCCGTGCCGGCGACACAATCGGGCGAAAAAGTCGTAGCGCAACTCACGCGCCGCCTCTTCCACACTCATCCCGTGCTCTGTCGCATAGGCCCTGGTGCGGTAGCGTTCCACATGGAAGTCGGCTCCGTAGTCTTCCGCCAGATGCCGGACGAAAGCCTCGTCCCTGTCACACTCATCCAGGCGAAGGCCAAAGTTGCAGTGAGCCACGGCAAAGTGTACACCCATCAGATGCAACAGCCTGGCCATGCAGACGGAGTCGCGCCCCCCACTGACAGCCAACAGCACCTCCTGCCCATCGGGTGGTAGGAGATGCTGTTGGGAGATGTAGGCAGAGAGGCGCTCGACCATCAACGCATAATCATCTTGCGCATACGACGTTTGCCACCCACCTCGATGCCATAGAAGTAGATACCCGAGGCGAATCCATCCATGTCAATCACTATCTCGTGGCTACCGGAACTATAGTTCTTCTCAAAACTCTTGACGACATGTCCCATGGCATCCATCACGAAGAACCTTACCTTGGCTGCATTGGGCAGCGAGAATGGGATGGTGGTCTGGTTGGAGAAGGGGTTGGGGTAGTTCTGGTTGAGAACCATTTCGTCCCCCTCCACCGTGGGTACACCCTCAACATAGTTCTTCACCTCGACAACAGAGGTTCTGTTGTTGGACGTGTCGGAATCCTTAAACGTGAAGTAGCCTGACCCTATATAGGTACGGTCGGAAGTCTTGGGGATCCTTCCAAGAACCGTATATATAGTGTCGCCCGGGAATATGGTTCGGGTCTCTGTACCATCAATTCGGGCCCCTTGGTTGATGACAGCATACACTGTCAGAGAACGATTCACAAACGCCGAGGTGCCATTATTGCGAAGCTGTGCACGAACCTCACAGTCGGGACCGGCATTCTCTTCCACTACCAATTTGACCAGTTCCAGCTCATTATAAAGGGTATCTCGGACTTTGGTACTGTCGTTAGCATAGTCGTTGTCGCCTATGACATGGACAAAACCGAGCACATTGGGATAATTGTCGGCACGACGATCCAAAACCGTATCAAAGACATGAACCCCTTTGGTTAGTTTGGGCAGAGGCACCGAACGGCTGTAAGTTTCCTTATACATTTTGGAATAATCATCATCACAGATGAATCCCACCTCGAAGTTGTTGACTCCAGTGCCTCCCCGGTTTTCAATCACCAAATGAATCCTCACCTTGTTGTCCATGCCTCTATTATCAACTATAACGGCGGTGGCGGCAACGTCGGTTACAGACGAGGCGGCCTCGACACGCTTGGTTACCGTATCGTTGTAGACATAGTCATTCCGGTCGCTCTTGATAATGCCAGTCAGGCGCAGGGTACCCACCGGCGTGAGCATCTTTTGCTTGAATGTGTAGTTGAACTCCTCTAGCGACTGCAGCGGGCGGCCGAGATATTTGGTGAAGTTGATGCCCTCCACCGCCTGGCTACGTCCATTAATCCAATATTCCGCCGTGGCACTGTCAATGGCATTGAGACCGAAGTTGCGGACTCGCAAAGAGACCTGCACCGTGTCGCCAGCAATCACCCTAGCCAGAGGATAGACAAATCCTTTGGCACTGATGTCGTTCTCGAGCGGGGAGAGGGTGAATCGAGTGGTCAAGGTATCGTTATCCCTGTAGATGTCGTCTTCCACAAATGTGAAGGCTGTCAGTTCGGACTCTTCGGGGAATTCGTTGGTGATAATCATGGGATCCCTGAACTCGAAACTATCCACTTCACCGGGCGGGATGCTGCAGACAAATTCCGACTGCTTGGCCAAGTAGGAGCCGAAATGGGTGTATCCCAATCGCAACGTGCGGGCAGTATCGGTTCCGAAGTTCTTCACCAGCACCTTGGGGTAGTAGGTCTTTCCGTACTGGGGGGCGGTGGGATAGAGCAATTCCACCACACCCACATCGGAAGGTCTCGGAGCGCGCCCTATTCTGAAGTTGTCGATGGCGCATCCTTCACCGAAGGCTGCTCCCGGCGACGTGGTGAGCGGTGTCGAGTAGACAAAGCGGAACTGCAGGCGCTCCGGGAACTCACCGTTAATGGTTCCCGTCGCAATCCACTGGTGGGTGTAGTCCGTTCCGCCAGTGGTAGCATTGAACACCTGGTTGTCTTCGTCGTTGTACCAGTTGGGCATGGAATCCTTGGCCAGTTTCACCCACCTGCCCTCAAAGTTGTAATATTCCAACCGCAGCGAGCTGCCGCCCAAGAGGTTCTTCCTCAAATAGAACGACAAGGTGTCGGGGCGGATTTGGGATATGTCGATGATGGGGCTGTACAGGTAGCTCACATTGCCCTTCCTGCCAGTGGTAATGCTGGTCGAGGTCGTATCTGTAACCCAGGCGTAGGGTTCGGAATAGGCCGCCTGGATACGCGACTTGGCCGGTGTGCCGTGCTGCCAGTAGTTGCGGGAGAACTCGTTGCGACCCGTGGGCGCATACCAGTACACCAGGCTGTCGAAGTCGTCATCAAGGGTGAGCGTCATCACAGCAAACCGGTGATATTCGTGCAGGAGCGTGTCGTTCGCATTGTTTGTGTCGCCAGGCACATTGTGCCACAGCCTCAACTGCGAGGTACCCAGCGGGAACACGTGCGGCGGCAGGGTTACTATGCCGCTGGTTCCTGGCTGCAGGGTACCGTCGTACTGCACATTGCCCAGGGCGGTGGGATCCACCGTGTCGCCAATGAAATGGAAATTAATCGTGGGGTTGGTAATCGGATCACTGCCTTTGTTCACTATCCTGCACGAGACCTCCACCGGCAGATTGTCATGAATCAGGTAGCTGCGGGGAGCTACAATCTGGGAGATGGCCAAATCCGTCGTCTCGACATCGGCGTCCACAAAGAGCAGGAAGTCGAGCGTATGGACATTTTGGCTGGGATCACCGACGAGAGGCGTGGCTGCCCCATACATCTGCGAGTTGTCGCCCACGACGATGCGCATACGCATATATCCATACGAGGCCGTGGTGGGAATCTGCACCAGGGCGGAGTAGATATCTTCAAAACCGAACACGTCTCCATTGACCACAACCTCGTTCATGGAGAACGTTCCGCTGCGATCAAAGTCGATAAACGCCCATATTCTGCAGTTCAGCGACAGGACACTGGGGTCAAGCGGAAGCACCTCGACCAGCAAGGAGTCCTGTGTGCCACGCGACACATGTAGCACAGGATAGTCGGGCATCCCGTAGGTCGCCATGTCGGACAGGCCGCGGCCAAGCAAGGGCAGATCCAGGTCAATCTCATTGTACGACACCCTGACCACGTCGAACGACGGGTCGTTCGAACCCACTGGCGCATAGAGTGATTCGGGCAGCGAGGTGAACCTGTGGTCCACGCGGATGGTGTCGTTCCTGCGCACGGCATCGGTTACCAGGTCGGTCCAGACAGTAAGCACATATTCCTGCCGCGAAGTAGGCGTGGGAATGTCGAGCAACTGGGCGAAAGTATAGTCATATGTCTGACCCGATGCCAGCGTGGTCGGACACACTTCGGAGACCTCTTGCAGAATCTCGTTTCCGCGCCTCAACTGGTATGCCACCGGAATGTTGCTCTGGGACGACGAACCATAGTTGACGATACGAATCCTCACCGTATCGTTCTCCATGTACACGCGGTTGCCTAGTGGTGCCAATATCTCCTTGAAAGCTATATCGTTAGGAATGAGGCTAGCCACATGGACTGTAACACTTGAGAAGTAGCTAGGGCAGTTTTTGTCGCTCAAGGCATTGAGGTAGTAAGTCGAGTCGTGGAAATACTGCGGCGTATTGTCCCACAGCATCGAAGTGGCATACTGTGCCGGGCTGAAATAGGGCACATCGGTCGAGTCCCTGTACCAGCGTATCGGGCGGGTGTTGGCCTGTGTGGCGCGCACGGCACCCCACGAGCCGTAGGAAATGGTCGTGTCGAAGCCCTGCGGCGGGTCGGGCGTGTAGAACACATCGATAATCGGCGACTGGGTAGGACTGGCGCCTGTCGTGTCGTTGCGGGGGACAACATCGTACTGGTAATCGCACCAGCCCTTGAGCTTCACCTTGATATTGGTGGGGGTGCCGGTGGGATAGAGGTTGGCCAGCGAGGTAAAGACCACCTCCCTGGTCAGACCCACAAAGAGGTCTTCGGACAACGTGATGGTCTCCTCGACGAAATCGGGTAGGGTACTGATGGACACGGTACTCGGCGAGTGCACCTCGGCATGGTAGCCGATTTTCAACGATGTGCCGGCCTTGAAGTCCTTGAAGCCTTGGTTCTCCAGGGTAATCTTGATAGGTGTGTTCTGCATTCTGCAGCCGTTGGGCGTGTAGGGGTACAGCACCTGCACATTGTTGGCAGCCATGTCAAAGGCCGGAGCCAGGTAGAACTGCTGGGCCATCTCATTGTTCTCAGGCACACTGTCGGCAGGCACCACCACTTCCACATGCACCTTGGAGGTGTCGAAGATACCCAACTCGGTGGGCATCATGAGCGTGTCGCGCTTCATCTGGCCAGGCTGGAACACGCCCAGACTCTTCGTGGCCGACTGGGTTGCAGCCCTGTGGCCATCCAGGTAGGCGAACCACTGCACGCTGCTCTCCGTCGAACGGCCGTTGTTGTAGAATTGGGCCACCACCATCACCGAGTCGGACTCGATATTGGGCGGCAGGTTGGCCGACGAGAAATTGAGGCTGACGGGCATGGTGGGGGTAATGATACGCACCACAGCCATGTCGTGGGTCTTGATTTCCGTCTCGTGCGCGCCGATGGTGGGTGCCGGAATCTGGGGACGCATGCGGCCGTCGATGTCTTCGGTTACATCGAAGTTGTACTGTGCCAGTGCCACAAAATTGGTCATCTGCATGTGCAAGTCGTCTACGCCGGCGAAGAAGGGTTCCTGCATCACCGAGTTGGCATCGGTGCCGTTGGTTGCCTGCAAGGCCACCAGGCTGGACAGGTCGGTAAGCTTCCAAGCGAACGGGGTTTCGCTCTCGGAGTAGTAGGCGTTGTAGTTGGAGGTGGTTACCGTGTTCAGCTCCGCCACGTAATAGGCGTAACCCTTGCTGAAGTTGGAGAACACATTGTTCATCACATTGATGTTGCTCACCGTGGCACCGGAGTGGAACGCCTCGCCCTTGGTGGTGAAGGCGGCGGTGCCGGGGTCGCCGGTGTACACGCGCACCGAGTTGAAGTACACGTTGATGTTGGTGGACGAGGAGTCGACCCATATACCGGACGAGACATAGTTGGCCGTGCCGTTGCGCGACTCCGTGCCGCTGGTGCTAATCATGTTGTTCACCACATAGCCCATGTCCCCGTTCTGACAACTCACATTGGCCAGGTCAATGCCGCGCTTGCCGCCGGTCTGAAGATCCACCAGGTAAATGTGGTTCTTCTGTACCTTGAAGGCACCCGTGGTGTTGGCCAATTTCATGCCCGTCAGCACCCGGCCGGCGGAGGCACTTGCCGAGGTGATCCGGTTGGAGGTGATGTTGAGGTTGTTCACCTCGCGCAAGTTCAGACCCTGGGAGAAGAAGTTCTTGAACACGTTGCCGGTCAAAGTCATGTTCTCGTAACCCGTCCCGTAGGTCTTGATCGAGTAGAAACCGCTGTCGGCGGTAACTCCCGTCAAGGTGAGGTTGGTCATGTCGCCATAGAGCACAATGCACGAGGCATCCTTGTTGTTCATTCCGTCCTTTACCTTGACATGGAGCCCGTCGACCGTTACGTTGTCGCCATTGCTCATCACCAGCGAGTTGGCATAGTTTCCGCTGGTGGGCCGGGCCTCGATTTTGAAGTTGGACAGCGTTACGTTGGAGGCGTTTTCGAGTTTCATCACATAGTTGGTCGCCGCGCTGGTGGCTGCGGTGAGCAGCACGTCGTCGCCCGTACCCACAAAGCTGATGGTGCTGGCGGTCGAGGAACCCACGATGTTGCCCAGTACCACCTGCTCGGTGTAGGTGCCAGGGGCTACATTGAACACCACCGATCCGTCAATACCGGCCACGTTGAGGGTGTCGATGGCCTCGCTGAACGAGGTGTAGTCGGCCGTGCCCGCCTGGGCGATGGTGTAGGTACCGCCGCAGAAGTGCACAACGAACGAGCGCTGCACCGTGTCGTTGGCAATGGTGAAGTCGCCGGGGATGGCGATGTAGGCTTTCACCGTATGGCGACCGGGAGCCAGCGGTTCCTTGAGCAGCAGGTCGGTCAGCTGCGCCTCCGAGGCAATCGTGGAGGCATACATCGTGCTGTCGACCGGATTGTCGTCCACGATATAGTAGACCTTGAGGTCGCTCTGGGGCAGGGCACCCTGGTTACGTACATTAATATATATAGGGATGCTGTCGCACGAGGCGTAGTGCAGGGTATCCACGCCAGCGGGCCAGTACAGGGCCACGTCGACCGGAGGAATGTTGAGCATCTGGACATGGAAAGGGGTAACGGAACCCTCGCAGCCGTAGATGGTGTTCGTGAAGCGGATATTGGGTCGGTTATTGACCGGGTTGGCACCGTTGCCGACATACTCTGCCGTGGAGGGCATGAGGGGGTTGGCCGACTCTGCATAGAGTACCGTCTTGGTCTTGACCGTATACTTCGCCTGGGCACCGGTGATGACGGGGCTTGCGATGGCATGGGTCAGCTGGACCACGATGCTGGAGGTGCCATCCCAGTAGAAGGGACTGTCCAGGTCGTGGGTGATGTAACTGTTGCTGTCGGCAGCGCGCACCACCATGGGCGCACGGCTGTAGACCAAGCTGTTGGCCGGCTTCCAGCTGGTGCGGTTGGCGAAGAGAGTGTCCGGGGTGGTACCCATTGAGATGGTGTACTCATCGAACTCGACAGAGTCGACGGCGGGCAGCTGCTTGAAGCTGAACGCCAGGGCAGAGATGTAGCCCGGAGCCAGTCCCTGGGAGCGGAGGTCGTGGGCAGAATAGAGGTACTGCTGCTTGACGTACTTCTTGGCCGGCTGGTAGGGCGAGGGCATGGCAGTGGCCACGTTGGCCAGGTTGGCATCCACACCCACCTGCACCGTGTTCGAGGTTACGCCCAGGTAGGCCACGCCGCGGTCGCCGGAGGTGTAGAGGGGTTCGGTAACGTGCATGTAACCTGTGTCGACGACATTCATTCCAAAGTCATACCAGATGGGCACCACTCCGGGTATGGCGGGGAGGGTGATGGTGTCCCGGTCGGAATAGAAGACGAACTGGGTGTCGACGGCGGCCGGAGCCACGGGAGTGAACAGCGAGGTGGTGGAGGCGCTGCAGGTGTCGTTGCTGTGGTCGGCGTCGGTGGTCAGCGCATCGGCCCACACGCGAACCCGCACCGTCGAATCCTGGCCGAAGTTCAGATTCAGCTGCTGGGCGAAGGTATGGGTAATCCGGCCATTGGCAGGGATGCCCGTCGGAATGGCCTCGCTGACGGTGTCGCCGCCGGCACAGTAGTTGAGCACCAGTGAGTCCACAGACTGCACACCGTAGTTGCGTACCGTTACCGTGATGCTCTCGTTTCCAAGGCCGCACTGGGGGTCGGGCAGGCGGAGTGAGGCAAGGCTGAGGTCGTTGTTGGGGGCATCGATCAGCGACACGGTTACCTTCGACTTCAAGCCGGGGCAGCCGTTGTCGTGGTAGCGAATCCAGGAGTTGGCGATGGTGTGGAGGAACATCGGGTTGTCGGCGGTGGCGAAACGCCAGTCGGAAGCCATGCCGTTGAAGGCAGTCCTTACGAGACCTGCCGAGGTGGCATCGTCGCCAGCCACGGCCTTGCCCGAACCCATCCAGATATAGGTCGGCACGTTGAGTACACCCCACTTGTCGGCTTCGGAGACAATGTCGTTCACAGCAAGGGCATCCTCAATCACGCCACCTCTCTTATAGATGAAGCCTATCTTGGTGTTCGTAATGTTGTTGATGTTGATGGCGGACAGTGGGGAGCCTGTGTGTACGGTCAGGTTGGGGGCCATCGAGGCGCCGGTGGCGAACTGGACCACCAGCGACTGCCCGGGCGCGATGCTCACATCGCCAAAGGTGTAGACCTTGTTGTGGTAGCTGTTGGTGGCAGAGACCGTCATCAGGGTGTCGCCTGCCAGATAGGCGGTGGCGTCGCCCACGTTGGTCAGCTGGAGGGCCATGACGCGGTTGTTAGACATCCAGTAAGGCATGCCGGGGGTGAGACCTTCCGTCGCGTTGGTGCGCTTGAACTCCAGCTGGGTGATGCGCACGATGGCCTGCTCGCGGCTCTGGCGGATGTAGAAAGCCGTGTCAGTACGCAGGGTGTCGGTTACCAGGGTGGGACCCACAAAGAAGGGCTCGGCCGAGGTGGAGTCAGTGTACCAGTAAATGTTGGACTGGCGGGTAGGAGCCGAAGTGTTGTTGTAGACCGCCCATTGCTCAATGGCACCCGCGGGGGTGATGGTGGCCGGTGTGGCATAGTTGTGCGACACGGTGAAGGGCGTCGGGGTAGCGGGATGGTACTTGCTGGTTACAAAGAAGTTGTTGGTGTCGTTGGTGGCGTTGGGGTCAAGGCTTCCGGCACTGGTGAATGTGGTCCAGACGCAGATGTGGTGGATCGAGTCGCGGATACCGTTGGGGGGCAGCGAAAGCATACCGCCGGTGTGGATGGTAACGGTGTCCTCGCCGGGGATGGACTGGGTTACGGCCACGGTCTGCACCGGGCCGTTATTGACACGGTAGTGCAGGTTGAGTCCGGTGCCGGTGTAGTTGTATATGCCGCTGTTGCGGATGCGCACCACCAGCTCGACGGTGGCGGGCATGTAGCAGGTGGTCAGCTCGGGTGAGATGAGGGCCTCAGGCTCGAAGTCGTAGGGCAGCGAGATGAACTCGAAGGCACCGGCACAGGAGGCCGTGGTGTTGCGCAGGGAGTCGAACATGTCGGTGGGTACGGTGGCCAAGGGAAGACCCACCCCCTTGATGAGGCGGTTGTAGGTGCGCAGATCCACCTGCGACCCGTTGAGGAAGTAGGGGTTGGTGCTGATGGAGAGCGAGTCCTCGGGCAGCGCGTCGCGCCAGCCGTAAATGTCGGCGTAGGCCGAGCCGCCCATGCGGTTGAGCGATCCGCTGGCGGAGTAGTAGACGTTGTGCCCCACAGTGTTGGAGGTGGAAGCACCGGGGGAGTAGGAGAAGGCGAAGTTGCTGTTGTCGAAGGTGGCCACGATATTGTTCAGGAAGCGGCTGTTGGCCAGCACCCCGCCGCCGAAAGTGGCCGCGGCGATATTGGTGCGGTTGGGAGCCGACATGCGGACCGAGTTGTAGACCAGGTCAAGCCAGGTGGCCTGGACGGCGTTGAGGGGCGAGATGAGCATGTTGGACTGCCCATCGTTCATGCACACCACCATGTTGTTGGCTATCAGCGCATGGGTGGCGGCGGTGCCGATGACACCGCTGATACCAATGCCGCCCGCGCCATGGGATGTGTAGACCTTGTTGGCCAGCACGCGCGTGGCACCACGGGTCTCATAGAGCAGCAGCACGTAGCTGGAGTTGTCCAGCACGTCGTACATCTCGTTGTTCTCCACCACGGGGTTGAGTTGGTGGGTTACGCTGATGGCGTTCTCGTTCTGGGTGTAGAAAAGGCTGTTCTTGACGGTGTTGTTGCTGGAGAGCAGGTCGGCGGCCTGACCCTTGACATCGACACCGACGCGGCCGCCGGTGAAGGTACACTGGTCAACAGTCATGCCGTTGGCAAAGCCAGAGTTAATCATGGCCGAGATGCGCATCGAGGCCGGCGGATCGGTCATGCCGTCGGTGAAAGTGCAACGCTCGAAGCGGCAGTTGTGGCTGGCAAGGCCCATCGTTACCATGTCGGTCAGCGGGCCGCTGTTGCGCACAAAGTCAATGTCGCGGAAGCGGATGTTGGAGACGGCCTCCAGGTTCACGATGCTGGCGGCGGCAGTGGTCTCGTCGGCATAGAGTGTTACGTTGCCCGAACGGGGCTTGAAGACGATGTAGTTGGTTGCGGAGAGGCCCGGAATGGCGGGCATGGTGAACGGCGGGTACTGACCGGGGGCCAGGTTGACGATGACGCTGTCGCTCACGCCGCAGATGCTGGCTGCGTAGAGGAACTCCTCGATGTTGTTGAAGTGGGAGCTGGCGCCGCCGATGTTGCGCACACCGGCCAGGGGGCCTTCGCAGACGGCGAAGTGCGAATAGGAGGTGTCGTTGTACGGCTCGTGGTCGCGGTAGTAGACAGTGCCGGCACGCAGGGTGTCCTCCACCCAGGCGCGCAGGGTGTGATAGCCGGCGGTGAGGTTGATATTGGTGGCGATGTTCACGTCGGAGGTCTGGTTGGCGTTGAGCACACCCGTCCAGTCATAGTAGCCGGTGAGGGCGCCGTCGTCGATGGAATAGCTGATGCGGATGGCATGGGCCGGCAGGGCGCCGAAGTTCTTGAGGCGCACCGTGATGGTGGCCGGGCAGGTCATCGAGGTGGTGAGGCTGGGGCCAACCAGCTCGCTCACGCCCATGTCGTAGAGCAGCGGCAGGTTGGCCACCTCGTTGAGGACGAAGGCGGGGCGCGACTGGAGGACCGAGGTGGCCTCGGTGAGGTCGGTCTCGGCGTGCCAGCCCGACGAGGCAAGAGCCGAGGCGATGAGGGTGGGTTTCTCGGTGGAGACAGTCTTCACCTTGACACCGGCCGCCGCGTCCACATTGTCGTCGTAGAGGAGCTGTATCACGAGATCCTTGCCCGCGTAGTGGAACGTGTCCTGCAGGTGGATGGTCTGCGTGGCGTTGGCCGCCGCCGCCGGGATGGTTAGCGAGCCGCTGAAGACCTCCTGCATATAGGTCTCGGTGAAGCCCACCACCGCGTCGCTGGTATTGACCGTGTAGCCGGTGGGGGCGTTGCGCATCTTGATCTTGAGATTGGGGCGCGTGATGTTGTTGCTGTTGCGGTCGGCAAAGGTGTACTTCAGCGAGGTAATCTGGCCAGGACCGTAGCCTGCGTTGGCCATCAGCGCCGAGTCGTAGACCCACTCGCACCGGTGGTCGGCCGCAAGGGGGAAGGGATAGGCGTTGCTGTTTCCCGTGCCGTTCAGCGCCTGGGGGGTCGGCACACCCGACTGCGTCACGCCGCGGATGCACTTGTACTCCACCCACGAGTTGGCCGCTCGCGGATAGGTAACGATGTTGGCATTCGTCGTGGCGTCGCGCGCCACGCAGTAGAAGTACATCATCGTGTCGTATCCTTCGAAGGGTATGTGGGTGGCATAGCGGCCCGTGAGACCCACCGGCTGCATGTTCAGGCGGTGCCGGGTCGGGTCGCTGCCGATGCGGTAGATGAGGTAGACCGAGTCGGGGTCGATGCCCGCCAGCACCGTGGTGCTGGGCGTTACCTCGACATGCGCACCGCGGCTGCTCGGATAGTACAGCCCGTCGGGATACGAGAACATGGTCAGCGCCGGACGCACCATCTGGCTCGGGCTGGCCGACACCTTGATATTGTCAATCAGCCAGTTGCCCAAGGCGCCGTTGTGCGTCTTCTGGCGCAGGACAAAGCGAATCTGCAACTTGCGCTTGTACGACTCGAGCGACGGGGGCATGGCTGCGTTGAGGTCGAAACGCTCGCTGCGCCACGAATCGGCGTCAATCTGGCCGGACAGCCAGTTGTTGTACGAGTTGCGGTTGAAGGCACCCGTCTGGACAAACTCGTCGCTGCACCCGTCCACGCAGTTGTAGCTCGAACCCACCAACTGCTGCCACGCGTTCTCGTCCTGGTCCGGGCGTTTGTAGAAGATACGTCCGATATCGATGTCGGCGCTCGAGTTCTCCCTGACGGCGCAGATGTGGTCAAACTCCAGCGAGATGAAGCGCAACAACACATCCTGCGTGAAATCGAGCGTGTCCAAGTCAAGAATGACATCGCCGGTGGCCGTCTGCCCGAGACTCAACGCCCGCTGTCCGCTCATGTACAGCGTGGTGGAATAGTTCATGCTCGACAACGGCGTAACGGAGTAGTTCACACCCTCGTCCGCCTCGAAGCCCTGGTAGTACATCTCTGTTACCTGCGCGGTGGCAGAAAGTCCACAAAATAGGAAAATGATGCTCGGAACAAGTACTCTGAGTTTCATGTTAATTTATTTTTATTTTATTATTATTCAATCTATTACACTAAAATCCACGGACACAACGCCCCCTTTTGGAGGGGTAGAATCCAAACGCAAATGTACGAAGATTTTCCGACACACTCGCGATTATAATAATAAAAAATATTAAAAAAAATCAACCGCTCAAACAACACACTTGTAAACAGACACTTACAAGCGGGTCCAAAACCCGATTCGACCCAACTTTCCCATAGCGCGCCATATCGCACCAGAGTTTATGTATTCATTAAGAGAGTATCTAGAGAGTACCTAGAGAGTCCTGAAACCGCGTGGATCAAACCCCTACCCTCTCCCCAACCGCTGCTCCAGCACCTCGTACAGCATCACGCCGGCCGCCACCCCCACATTCAGCGAAGCCACCTCGCCCACCATCGGCAACCGCGCCCGCACATCGCTCATACGCAGCAACTCCGGACTCACACCCGTCTCCTCGTTGCCCAGAATCAGCAGCGTGGGGCCGCTGAAATCCACCTCGCGGTAATGCACATTCCCCTTCTCCGTCGCCGCAACCACCTGATAGCCATACTGCTTTGCCAGGTTGATTACCGTCTTGAGGTTCTGCTCCCGGCACACGGGTACCCGCAGAAGCGCACCGCTGCTGGCACGGATGGCATCCTCGCTCACGGCCGCACTGCCCCTGTCGGGCACCACAAGGGCACCCGCCCCCGTGCACTCCGCCGTCCGTGCTATGCCACCCATGTTGCGCACGTCGGTGATATGGTCGAGCACCACCACCAGACCCCGCTCACCAAGGGTCTCTACCAACTCCATGAAACTGCGGTATCTCACGGCGGCTATCATCGCCACCACTCCCTGATGATTGCCGGAAGTGATCCTGTTGAGCTTCTCCACCGGCACATACTGGCTCGGAATCTCCCGCTCCCTCATCTGGCTCCGCAACTCGCCCAGCAGCGAACTGTTCATCCCCTTCTGCATCAACACCCGCTCAATCTGTGCACCGCTCGCAAGAGCCTCCAGCACAGGGCGCAGGCCATACACTATCTGTTGTTTATTCTTCGTTTCTGCCATCTCTTATGGTTATCTTTCTGTCGGCCATGTCGGCCAACTGTTCATTATGGGTAACAATGACAAACGTCTGTCCCAGCCGCTCCCGCAGCGTGAAGAACAGTTCGTGCAGCTGCCGTGCGTGCTCCGAATCGAGGTTGCCCGACGGCTCGTCCGCCAGCACCACCATGGGCTGGTTCATCAGCGCCCGCGCCACGGCCACCCTCTGCTGCTCGCCGCCGCTGAGGGCGGCAGGCTTGTGCGACCCTCGGGCTGCCAGCCCAAGGGTGTCCAGCAACTGGACAGCCCGGCTGCGGGTCTCGTCCGCCCGATCCCCCCGTATCAAAGCTGGTATCATCACATTCTCCACAGCCGTGAACTCGGGCAGCAGGTGGTGCGCCTGAAACACGAATCCGACATGGCTATTTCTGAAATGCGCCAACTCTTTGTCGCGAAGGCGACTGACGTCAGTGTCGCCATAACAGAGGGTGCCGCCGTCAGGACGGTCCAGTGTGCCAAGGATTTGCAGCAGGGTGGTCTTGCCGGCTCCGCTGGCGCCGACAATGGAGACCACCTCGCCCTTGCCGATGGAGAGGCTAATGCCACGCAACACCTGCAGGTTGCCGTAGCTCTTGGTGAGGTTTTCTGCTCGTATCATTGTTTTGTTCTCTATTCCGTAGGGACACGGCAGCGCCGCGTCCCTACACTATCTAGATTTCCACTCCGTTCAGGAACACACGCTCCACCTTGTTCTCACCGTAGGCGTAGGGCATGTACTCGTAGCTCGGTATCGGCTTGGTGATGTAGAAGTTGGCCTTCTTGCCGACGGCGATGGAGCCGAGGATATCGCTCACGCCCATGGCGTAGGCCGTGTTGAGGGTGGTGGCGTTGAAAGCCTCCTCCGGCGTGAGGCGGTAGCGGATGCAGGCCATCGAGAGGATGAGCTGCATATTGTTCGACGGCGAGGTGCCGGGGTTGTAGTCGGAAGCCATGGCCACAGGCAGCCCCGCGTCAATCATCTGGCGCGCTGGCGAGAGCGGCAAGTTGAGGAAAAAAGCGCAGCCGGGAAGGATGGTGGGCATCGTCTCGGTACCCTTCAGGCACTCGATCTCGGCATCGCCCATCTGCTCCAGGTGGTCGACCGAGATGGCACCGTATTTCACGCCCACCTGTACGCCTCCCGAGACGGCCATCTCGTTGGCGTGAATCTTCGGCTTCATTCCGTACCTGATGCCCGCCTCCAGGATGCGGGCCGTATCCTCAACGGTGAAGAATCCCTGGTCGCAGAACACATCAATGAAGTCGGCCAGGCCCTCGTCCGCCACACGCGGTATCATCTCGTTGATAACCAGGTCGACATAGTCCTCCTGGTGTCCGCGATATTCCAGCGGGATGCCGTGCGCACCGAGGAAATTCGACTTGATGGTTACAGGCGAGTTCTCCTTGAGGCGGCGGATGACACGCAGGAGTTTCAACTCACTCTCGGTAGTCAGGCCGTAGCCGCTCTTGATTTCGATGGCACCCGTACCCAGGCGCATCACATCCTCGAGGCGGCGCCGGGCCATTTCGTAGAGTTCGTCCTCCGTGGCCGCCGCCGTCGCCTTGGCCGAGTTGAGGATGCCGCCGCCGCGCTTGGCAATCTCCTCGTAGCTGAGTCCGCGTATCTTGTCGACAAACTCCAATTCGCGCGAATTGGCGTAGACCAGGTGCGTGTGCGAGTCGCAGAAGGTGGGGAAGACCATGCGGCCTGTGGCATCGACCTCGCGGTCGAAGGACTGCTCCGCCAGCGTCTTCATCTCGCCGAAAGCCTTAATCTTGCCGTCCTCGATGACAAGGTAGGCATCCTTTATGGTCTCCAGCACAGACATCTCCTTGCCCTGCTTGCGCAACTGAGGGGTGGACTCCACGCCCACCAGATTCTTGATATTCTTGATTAGTGCAAGCATATATTCTTATTTGAATCACATTGTCAATACTTTATAAATGCAGAAAAAAACTTTGCAATACATTTTTCGCAGTGCAAAGATAGTAATAAATTCCGAAACGATGCTATTTTTTTTGAGCGACAAAGGGAATTGTAGACTCAACATCATAATGCAACACCGTTGTGCAAAGATAAGAAGAAAATTTGTTTCGGGGAGAAAAAGTTCAAAAGTTTTCTGGGTCTGCGGTTG
>CACZLT010000003.1 GCA_902782185.1 uncultured Bacteroidota bacterium
TCCTGATATTCAGACATATCGATGCGCACCATCATGTTCTCGTCGTCGAAGAGCACCTCGGCCAGGGCGCGCGCCAGCTCGGTCTTGCCGACGCCGGTGGTGCCGAGGAAGATGAAGGAGCCGATGGGGCGCTTGCCGTCACTGAGGCCGGCACGCGAGCGGCGCACGGCGTTGGCAATGACGGAGATGGCCTCGTCCTGGCCTACGACACGGCGGTGCAGCTCGTCCTCGAGGTGCAGCAGCCGCTCGCGCTCGCTCTGCAGCATGCGCGTCACGGGGATGCCGGTCCACTTGGAGACCACCTCGGCAATCTGCTCCGAGTCGACCTCCTCGTTAATCATGGCGTTGTCGGCCTGCATCTCCTTGAGCTGCGCCTTGAGGTCTTCGACCTTCTTCTCGGCCTCCTTGATGCGGCCGTAGCGCAGTTCGGCCACGCGGCCGTAGTCGCCGGCGCGCTCGGCCTGCTCGGCCTCGAACTTGTAGTTCTCGATATTCTTCACCTCGGCCTGAATCTCCTCCACATCTCCAACTGGCGGATACGGCGCTCGATTTCATCCAACTCTTCGGGGACGGAGTCGATTTCCAAACGCAACTTGGCGGCAGCCTCGTCAATGAGGTCGATGGCCTTGTCCGGCAGGAAACGGTCGGAGATGTAGCGGTGCGAGAGCTCGGCGGCGGCTATGATGGCCTCGTCCTTGATTCTCACGCGGTGGTGCACCTCATAGCGCTCCTTGAGGCCACGCAGGATGCTGATGGTGTCGGGCACCGACGGCTCGTCGATAAGCACGCTCTGGAAACGGCGCTCGAGAGCCTTGTCCTTCTCGAAATACTTTTGGTACTCGGCCAGCGTGGTGGCACCGATGGCGCGGAGTTCGCCACGGGCCAATGCTGGCTTGAGGATGTTGGCCGCGTCCATGGCGCCCTCTCCCCCACCCGCACCCACAAGGGTGTGGATTTCGTCGATGAAGAGGATGATTTCGCCGTCGGCCTCGTTCACCTCACGGATGACGCTCTTGAGTCGCTCCTCGAACTCGCCCTTGTACTTGGCACCGGCAATAAGGGCTCCCATGTCGAGCGAATAGATGGTCTTCGACTTGAGGTTCTCGGCCACGTCGCCGCTGACGATGCGCTGGGCCAGACCCTCGGCGATGGCCGTCTTGCCCACGCCGGGCTCACCGATGAGGATGGGATTGTTCTTGGTGCGGCGCGAGAGAATCTGCAATACACGGCGGATTTCGTCGTCGCGCCCGATGACGGGGTCGAGCTTGCCGCTCTGCGCCAGCTGGTTGAGGTTCTTGGCGTACTTGCCGAGGGCGTTCATGGTCTGCTCCTGGTTCTGGCTGGTTACCTTGCTGCCCTTGCGCAGGTCGGCAATGGCGGCCTGGAGGGACTTCTCGCTACAGCCTGCATCCTTGAGCAACTGGGCAACGCGATCGCGGCCACCGAGGATACCCAGCAGCAGATGCTCCACGCTGACGAACTCGTCGTTCATCTTGGTGGCGCGCTGCTGTGCGCTGACGAGGGCCTGGTTGGCATCGCTGGAGAGGTACATGTTTCCTCCCCGCGAGGACGCGGCGCCGCTGACGCGCGGCATAGAGTTTAAGATTTCATCCACCTGCTGCGTCAGGCGGGGAATGTTGACCTCCATCTTCTTGAGGAGGTAGGGCGTAACGTTCTCGTCTTCCGAGAGGAGCCCCTTCAGCAGGTGCGCCGTCTCGATGGCTGGATGCTGCCCTCCGAGGGCCACCTCCTGCGCCTTCTGCACGGCTTCCTGCGCTTTGATTGTGAACTTGTCTAATGTCATATTGCTTATGGTTTTTGTTATTTCTACTGACCCTTAAGCAAATACAATACCAACAAGAAAGGACTGCCAATTTGGCAGTCCCCCTGTCAGTCCAATGACCTCTCGGTGATAGATAAGTTCCAATAAGAAACGCAACTTTTTGAGAGAAAACGAAGGCTGAAAAAGGGATTTTTTTCCGGCAAAGGAAGAGGGAAAAATCCTCTTCCCTTGCGCAGATGGAAAAAAGTGTGTACCTTTGCAGCCTCAAAAAAACAACTATTATGGCTTTAATCAAATCATATAAAGGACTTTCGCCCAGGTGGGGGAAAGACTGCTACTTCAGCGAGAACGCGACACTGGTGGGGGATGTGACGCTGGGGGACCAGTGCTCGGTGTGGTTCAACGCGGTGGTGCGAGGCGACGTGGCACCCATTACCATCGGCGACCGCACCAACGTGCAGGACGGATCCTGCATCCATGTAACGCACGACATTGGTCCCACGCATATCGGCAACGACGTAACCATTGGCCACAACGTAACGGTGCACGCCTGCACCATCCACGACGGAGCCCTCATCGGCATGGGGGCCACGCTGCTTGACGACTGCGAGGTGGGTGAAGGCTCCATCGTGGCGGCGGGAGCACTGGTGTTGCAAGGCACAAAAATACCGCCCCATGAAATCTGGGGCGGTGTTCCTGCCAAGTATATCAAGCCCACCCGTCCCGGGCAGACCGACAACGCGGCGCACTACGTGGAATATGCCAAGGAATATCTAGCAGAGCATGTGTAAGCGGCAGACGGTAAGAAAAAAAACTTGCCATGTCGCCCAAATTTCGTATTTTTGCATTCTGAAAAGCAAAGATCCTTATCATGAACATCATCATAGCTGGCGACGGTGAGGTAGGAGTCCACTTGGCCAAGTCGCTTACCGAACTGGACCACAACATCACGGTGGTCGACCCGCACTCCGAGTTGCTCAAACGGCTCGAGAGTGAGACCGACCTGCTCACCATCGTCGGCGACAGCACGTCGCCGCAGGTACTCGAGGACGCGGGCGTGGGTCACTGCGACCTTTTCCTCTCAGTGCTGCACGACGAGAGCATCAACCTCGTCACCTGCATCCTGGCCAAGAAACTCAAGGCCAAGCGCACCGTAGCGCGCATCACCAATGCCGAACTCTTGGCACCAAAGCACCGTGAAATGTTCCGTGACCTAGGCGTGGACGAGATGGTATGCCCCGAGCGCATCGCCGCCAAGGAAATCACTAACCTTCTGAACAACAGCGCCGCCACCGAGTTCTTCGACTTCAGCGGCGGACTGCTCACCATGTATGTGGTGCGGCTGGAGGCCGGGACACCCGTGGTCGGTTGCAGCGTGAACGAGGCTACGGCCGACTACCCCGACCTGCAGGCGCGCGTGGTGGCCTTGCTGCGCGGCGGCGAGACAATCATCCCTCATAGCGACACCGTCTTCCGCGCCGGCGACCTGGCCTACATCATAGGCCGCGCCAACCAGCTGGAGAACATCAACCGCGTGGTGGGCAAGCAGGCCGTCAGCATCCACAACATCATGATCGCCGGCGGCGGCCGCATTGGCCGCTACGCCGCCATGACACTCCACGACCGCATGCGCATCACCCTCATCGAGGAGAACCGCCGCCGAGCCGAGGAACTCAGCGCACAACTCGACGACACGCTCATCATCCACGGCGACGCCACCGACATCGAACTGCTCAAAGAGGAAGGGCTCCAGTACGCGGACGCCTTTATCGGTGTAACCGACTCGAGCGAGACAAACGTCCTCACCTGCCTCCACGCCAAACGGCTCGGCGTGGGACGAACCATCGCCCTAGTGGAGAACACAGGCTTCATCGACATCTCGCAGGACATCGGCATCGACACCATCATCAACAAGAAACTCATCACCGCCAGTTACATAGCCCGCTTCATCGTCAAAGGCGACGCCGTGAGCAGCAAGTGGCTCTCCGGCACCAACGCCGAAGTCATCGAACTGATGGTGGGCAAACACGCCCCTGCCACACGCCACCCCTTGGGCGAACTGGCCGTGCCCGACGGCGCTACCGTGGGCGGTGTCATCCGCGGTCGTGAAACCTTCCTTCCCAGCCGCGACCTGCAAATCCAGCAAGGCGACAAGGTTGTCGTATTCACACTCCCCAAGTCCATGTCCGCCATGGCCAAGCTCTTCGACTAGATGCGGCAACTCAACTATAGACTGGTGGCCCGACTCACAGGCATGCTCCTACTGGTCATGGCTACCGCCATGACGGCACCGCTGGTCGTGTCGCTCCTCTACCGCGACGGCGCATGGCCCGGACTCCTGCTCTCCGCCGTGGCCATGGCCGCCATGGGGCTGCTGCTACGCAACGGGCTGGGACAACACGCCACCTACGACCTCTACGAGCGCGAGAGTTTCTGGATCACCTCTATGGTGTGGCTTGCCGTGCCCCTCGGCGGCGCCCTACCCTACCTCTTCACAGGAACCCTGCATTCGTTCACCGATGCTGCGTTTGAATCCTTCTCGGGATTCACCACCACCGGTGCCTCGGTCATTCCCAACCCCGCCGTTGTACCGCAGGGAATCCTTCTGTGGCGCGCCCTCACCCAATGGGTGGGCGGTTTGGGACTCATTCTCTTCGTGGTGGCCATGCTCAAGCGGCTCAACCGAGGCGCCCTGCAACTCTACGCCGCCGAGTTCAGCGGCACACAGCAGCGCAAGCTACATCCCCACATCGCCACCTCGGTGAGCCGCATGTGGCACATCTACACCCTGCTCACCCTCGCGCTGGCAGTCCTGCTCATCCTAGCCGGGAACGGGGTACTCGACTCGGTGTGCTTGGCCTTGAGCACTGTAAGTACCGGTGGTTTCATGACCACCCAACTGGGCATGAGCAGCTACAGCCAGCCCACCCTCGGCCTGCTCACCCTCTTCATGTTCCTCAGCGGCATCAACGTCGCGCTGCTCTACAGCCTATTCACCTTCCGGTGGAAACAATTGCGCGGGAACTACGAGTTCTGGGTCTATGCCACAGTGTTCACTGTGGCCGTGGCCAGCTGTACCGCAGCCTTCTGTCTCAAAGGCAACGGCTGGGGACACTCGCTGGGCTACTCGCTCTTCCACATCGCCTCCACCGTCAGTACCTGCGGATTCTACACCGACCCGCCTGCCGTGTGGCCCTTCTGGGTATCGGTCGTTACGTTCCTGCTGATTCTCAGCGGCGCCATGGCTGGATCAACCGGCGGCGGACTGAAGCTGCGGCGGCTGATGACACTCTTTCTCTATCTGCGCAACTACCTCACCCGTATGCTCCACCCCAACGCGGTCTTCACCGTAAAGATTGACCGCAAGGTGGTGCCGGGCGAGTACGTAAACAAGATATTCGGATTCGTGTTCCTGTACCTCTGTTTCATCATCGGGGGAGCATTCCTGCTGACACTGTGCGGAAGCGGCATTGCCGACGCCTTTTGCCTGGCGGCGGCCAACATCTCCAATCTCGGCCCCTCGCCGCTCATCAACTCGCTGGGCGCCAACCTCGACTACGCTGCCCTGCCCGTCCTGTCCAAGTGGACGCTCACGGTGCTGATGCTCGCCGGACGACTGGAAATCTTCGCCCTGCTGGCCATTGTCTCACCCGCCTACTGGAGGATCCGCCGATGAGGAACGCCGGGGATTGGAAAGCGATGCTGCGATTCCTCGGCATCACCCTGATGGCCGAGGGAGGACTGATGGCGCTGTGTGCGATGCCGGCGGTACACTTCGCCGACGGTACATTGTGGCGCATTGCGGCCTGCGCGGCGGTGACGCTGGCGGTGGGCGGAGCTCTGTGGCGGGCTTTCCGCAACGAAAAGGTAATCAAGGACCGCCGCATGTCGTACCTGCTGGTAACGGTGCTCTGGCTGACACTGTCAGTTTTCGCCACGCTGCCTTTCTTGGTTACGGGAAGCACCCTGAGCCTAACGGCAGCCTGGTTCGAGGCCATGTCCGGCGTAACCTCGTGCGGCGCCACGGTGTTCGCCGATGTGGGTAGTCTGCCCGCATCGGTGCTGCTGTGGCGTTCGATGACGCAGTGGTTCGGCGGCTTCGGTGTCGTCCTCCTCGTTCTTGCACTAACCCCCAGGCTGGGCATCAACAAATACGCGCTCTACACCGCCGAGGCATCGGGCGCCGACAACACCGGTAAGAGCGCAGTGCGCACCACCGTTACCGTGCGTCGCACATTGGCGGTATACCTTCTGCTGACGGCGGTATTCATCGCCCTGCTGAATGCGAGCGGAATGCAGATGTGGGATGCCATGAACCTCACCTTCACGAACATCTCCTCCGGCGGCTTCTCGCCCTACAGCGACAGCATCGCTTCGCTCACCCACACGCAGCAGTACCTGCTGGCTGGAGCCATGCTATTGAGCGGAGTGAACTTCACGCTGTTCTACCTGCTCTTCACCTTCCGCTGGCGACAGGTGAGACACAAGGTGGATCAGGTGCGCTTCTACCTGCTTGTCTGCCTCCTGTCAGCGGCCTTTGTGGTGCTTTCGCTGCGCTACGGGTCGGGCTACGGATGGAGCGATGCGATGCGATGCGGCACCATACAGACGGTGAGTGCGCTGACCACCACGGGCTCGGTGGTGGGCGACTACACGCTATGGTGGACACCGGCAGTGTTCCTGCTGCTGATGCTGGGCATCTGCGGCGGCATGGCGGGTTCTACGTCAGGTGGCCTGAAAGCGATGCGTGTACTCATCCTGCTGCGCAACGCCCGCGGAATACTGCGCAACAGGCTGCACCCCAACGCGGTGAATCCCGTGCGCCTGAACGGGAGCCCGGTGAGCGGCCACATCACCAACAACGTGATGGTCATCTTCATGGTCTTCGGCACAACGCTGATGCTGGGGGTGATGGCGCTGATGCTGGCCGGGGTGAATGCCACTGAAGCAATAGGTGCCTCCGTGGGCTGCCTCACCGGCTACGGGCCCGGACTGGGGGCTTCGGGCGGTTTCGGCAGCTACGCACACTTCTCGGCACCAGCCATGTGGGTCTGCTCGGGTCTGATGCTGCTGGGACGGTTGGAGTGCATGACGGTAATCATCCTGTTTGTACCCAAATTCTGGCGAACTTAAACAAAAGTTCCAAAAAGAAATTTGGTCATGTGACACATCTTTCGTATTTTTGCAAATCATTGGATTAATGAATGGTTATGGTTAAGCAATTCATATTCAATCACTACGAGGTCAATACCTATTTGGTGGTCGACCCAGCCTCGCGGCGGTGTGCCGTCGTGGATCCCGCCTGCCAAGCCTCCCATGAGGACGAGCAGTTGCGCAAGTACATCGCCGACATGGGTCTCTCGCTGGCCTATGTGTTTCTCACCCACGCCCATGTGGACCATATCGCCGGCCTGCGCCAAGTGTGCGAGTACTACGGGCTGCCAGTAACCATGCACGTTGACGGACGGAAACTGCTGCGCCAGGCCGAGGCCTACGGTTCGATGATGGGCTTCGTGGTGGACAATATGGACGATCTGGAGGTGAGTCCCATTGGGGATGGCCAAGTGCTGCTAATGGGTGATACCCAGATAGAGTGCCGTTACGTCCCCGGCCACTGCCCGGGGTCGATGTGCTTCGTGCTGTCCGAGTGCAAGTCGGTCATCACCGGCGACACCCTCTTCCACTTCAGCATCGGTCGCACCGACCTCCCCGGTGGCGACTATGACCTGCTGATTTCCAAACTCAAAGAGCGTATCCTCACCCTGCCGGACGACTTTGTCGTCCTCCCCGGCCACGGCATCTCCAGCCAAATCGGCAAGGAGAAGAAATACAACTCGTTCCTGCAATGAGTGTCAAGATAGATTCATCGTGGTACGAGGTGCTACGCCCGCAGTTCGAAGCACCCTACTTCGCGCAACTGAAGGAATTCCTCGTCGCCGAGCGCAGCCAGCATACCTGCTATCCTCCAGGGAGCAAGATATTTGCGGCTTTCGACCACACGCCATTCGACCGTGTCCGCGTGGTCATCCTCGGCCAGGATCCCTACCATGAGCCCGGACAGGCCATGGGACTCTGCTTCTCTGTGCCGCAGGGAATCAAGGTGCCCCCCTCGCTAGTCAACATCATCACGGAAATCAATTCCGACCTGGACACCTCGGTGCCCGCCACCGGCGGCGACCTCACCGGCTGGGCCGACCAAGGAGTGCTGCTGCTCAACGCCACCCTTACCGTCCGCGCCCACCAAGCCGGCAGTCACCAGCGCCGCGGATGGGAACAGTTCACCGACGCTGCCATCCATGCCCTCGCCGAGCGGCGCAACGGCATAGTGTTCCTCCTCTGGGGCAGCTATGCCATCGCCAAAAAAAGCCTGATTGACAGCACAAAACATCACGTACTCACCGCTCCGCACCCCTCGCCACTGTCGGCCTACAGGGGCTTCTTCGGCTGCCGTCACTTCTCCCGGTGCAACCACCTCCTCGCCGCCCAAGGCCTCCCACCTATCGACTGGACACAGATAGGATGATGACACTCCCTCCCCCGGGCGCAAACTTTCATAGGAAACTGTGCGTTCCATGGTTGCATCGGCATCTACATGGTCAAGGTGGACGCACTGACAACGAGAAGCCTACCATTCCCTTACCATTCCCCTCGAGCCCATATAGACTGTATAGGCAGGGGATCGAGTTGGTATAGACTTTGTCTGTATAATTCTTTGGAAATATGTCGATTGTGTGGATTATATCTGGTGCAGCGGTGCAGAATTCATCCTATTTGTCGCTGTTCCAGTGTCTTGCAGCGTCTAGCAGATTATCTTTCGGTACGGTACTGCAATTATACAAAGAAAAATGATATCTGCAAGAAAAATCCCTCAGAGAAAAGTTTTGTGTCCCCTTGGAGAGTTCCTGTCGCTTGCCTGCCGTGCACTAGAATGTCATCGTGGCTCCAAAGCACACGAGGATGGGCAGTTGGTTGACGCGCTCGAAAGTTATGCGGTTGAAGTAGAATATGTTCTCGCGGCTGTAAACATTGGTAGCACTCAAATTGAGTTCCAATATAGAGCGGGCGCCGATGGAGAACTTGCGTTTTACTCCTAGGTCGAGGCGGTGGTAGGCCGGCAGGCGTCCCTTGTAGATGTCGGCATAGTGGATGCTGTACTCGCCATTCTCACGCGTGTAGTCGCTGACTATGCCGTTCTCGAATCCCAAACGCTGGAAGACACCCTGTGTCTGGGTAAAGGGAAATCCGCTACCGAAAGTCCAGCGGGCGCTCAATTCCCATTGGTGCTGCTCGCCGAGCGTGTAGGTGGCCAGGAGGTTCACCGTGTGGCGACGGTCGTAGTGGGGGTTGTAGGTGTAGGACTCGTCGGTGCGGGGCTGGTCGGTCTTCTGACCCGTGCGTTCCACGTAGCCGAGGGAGTAGGTGGCCCAGAGGTAGAGACGCTCAAGGTCGAGGGTGGCACTCACGTCAAGACCCGTGGCCATGCCCTGCTCGATGATGTAGTCCTTGCGCAGGTACTCCGACTGGAAGTAGGGGCTGTCGTCGCGGGTGTAGAAGGGATCGGTGTCATCGTACATCTTGTTGCGGTTGGCGTTGAGCAACTGGTCAAACCGCTTGTAGTACACCTCGGCGTTGAGGGTGATGTGTTCGGTGAGGTCGTATTCGACCCCCAGCACGGCATGCTTGGCTTTCTGTACGCAAGTGGTTACCTCATCCCCAAGAAAGGTGGTAGGCACGTTGAGGTCGGCCGATCCGGTGAGGAATCCGCTGAAAAGATTGACGATGTCGTTGTCCGAGCGCGCGTCGAGGAAAATCTGGCTGTAGAGACCACCGGCCATCTTAAAGCGCAGGTTGTCGGTGGCGTTGTACTTGGCTGCGATGCGGGGCTCGGCACTGGGGGTATTCATAGAAGCGTAGTAGACGAAGCGGAAGCCCGGATCGATGAGCCAACGACCGGCATTCCACTTGTAGGTGGCAAATATCGATAGATTGGTGCTAGGCTGGTGCTGGGTAATGCGCTTGCCGTACTGGTTGACAAACTTGTAGTCGGTGGAATAGCCTTCAATGCTGATACCGTACTTGAACTTGTTGTGTCCCATAAAGTTGGTAATCTGCATAGTGGCATTGAAGCCCCCGATGTCGCTGTACTTGCTCTCGGCCGACCCGTCGTCGAGGGTGATGCGATAGTTGGAATAGGCCACACTTCCGTCAAGGATGGCCGATGCGCCGGTTACAAGCATAAAGTTAGTGCCGACACCATAGTTCTGCCAGTGGTAGTTGGCGATGGCCTGATAGCCCAGCACCTGGTCGTCGAAGCGGAAGCCGAAGATGTTCACCTTGCTGCCGGTGCCCGAGTTAAGGCTCAGTTTGCCATAAAGGTCGAGGAAGTCGAACGGCAGGCCACCGTCGATGTAGGGATAGAGCGTTTCGGAGGTCTTGGAAAGGTAGGAATTCTTGGCAGTGAGAAGGTAGGAAATGGTGGATTTCGATTTCTCGCTCTCCCTTTTGAGGGGGCCTTCCAGTATGAGGCTGGCGCCGAAAGTGTTGATGCCTACCTTGCCGCTGTGTCGCTTCTTGTTGCCGTCGCGGGTAGTGATGTCCATCACCGAGGACATGCGTCCGCCGTATTCGGCGCCGAAACCGCCGGTATAGATGTCGGCATTGAGGATGACATCGGTCTCAAAAATGGAATAGAGACCGATGGAATGGAATGGGTTGTAGACAATCATGCCATCCAGCAAGCAGAGGTTCTGTATCATCGAACCGCCGCGAACATAGAGTTGTCCGCCCTGATCGCCGGTGGAGCTCACGCCAGGCAGTACCTGCATGTACTGTGCGATGTCAGCCGTGCCACCGATAGAAGGCATCTGCTGTATCTGGCTGGCGGTAATCTTCTCCACGCTGACCTGGGTCTGCATCTGACGCTCCTCTTTCTTGTTGTCGGTGATTTCCACCGCCTTGAGCATCTGGGCCGCAGGCTTAAGATGGATGGTTCTCGTAATGGTCTTGTTGCGCTCAAGGGTGAGGGACTCGGAGTACTCCTCATAGCCCACATACTTCACTTTCAGCGTGTACTGCCCAGCAGGCACCTTGTTGATGAGGAAGAATCCGTTGATGTCGGTGGCACAGCCGTGGGTCGTCCCATCAAGCACCACGTTGGCGAACGGTATGGCTTCGCCGTTGCTCTCGTCAAACAACACACCTTTCACGGTGCACTGCGCCTGGGCAAATTGAAAGTTGAAAATTGAGAATTGAAAAAGTAGGAATATGTATAGGGCTTTTTTCATTTGTCGTCTCTTGGTCTCTTTTAATGTATTACTTTAAATATGAGTTCCTTCATCAGTTCTCCGTCGGTTACGTTCCCGCTGTTGCGGACGCCCTTGCTCCGGAGGTCGGCATCATAGAGGTAGCCGATACAGGTGGCCAGCTTGCCCAGGGGGTAGTTGGCTGCAGCGGTGGCATAGTCCTTCACGAAGGTGGGTGCCACGCCCAGCACTTTGGCCGCGTCGCTCTTGTTTTCCAGTTGGTGGTAGAACATGATTTTGAGGAAGTATCCGTACAGCACCGGCAACATCATCTGGATGGGGTTCTTTTTGGGGTTGGCGGCAAAGTGATTCACTATGCGGTTGCACATCACCGGGTCGCGCCGCCCGATGGCTTTCTGTAGTTCGAAGATGTTATAGTCCTTGCTGATGCCTATCTGCTGTTCCACTAATGTTTCGTCAATGGTGCCGCCCTCGGGTAGCAGCGGATAAAGCTTCTTCAATTCGTTGGCTATCTTGCCCAGGTCGTTGCCCACCGACTCGGCGATGAGGTATGTGGCTTTCTCGTTGATGGAAAAACCCTTGGACATCACCTCGTTCTTTATCCAGGCGGGCACCTGGTTGTCCCACACTTTGGGTGTCTCGTAGATACATCCTGTTTTGTCGATGGCCTTGTAGACGGCGGTGCGTTTGTCGAGTTTCTTGTGGCGGTAGCAGAAGACGATGACGCCCTTCTCCGATGGGTGGTCGAGGTAGGTGGCCAACAGTTCCCACTGCCGGGTGTCGATATCCTGTGCCTCCTTGACTAAAACCAAATGTAAGGGCGACATCATGGGATAGCGTTTGGCGTCGTTGATGACGGTGGCCATGTCCACATCGCGCCCGTAGACCACCGACAGGTCGAAGTCGCGCATCGCCTCGTCGATTACTTCGTTCTCGAAGAAGTCTGATACCACGTCGATATAGTAATTCTCCTCGCCCGTCAACAGGTATACAGGCTTGTGGTTTCCGGCCTTTACGTCCGCAATCAGTTGTCTATCAGTCATTGCCATAGTTGGCGTTTTTTATAAATAGGATACAAAATTACATTATTTTTCTCAATGAGGGAAACTTTTTTACAAATATCCGTTAAAATGCCTATATTTGCATTTTGACAAGGGAGTGTATTCTGTACGTAAAGCATTGTAGAACAACTATTAATACATTAATCCAATTAGCGAATACCTGCAGAATACCAATATAACACCTAGCATACACCTCACGCCTATGAATGAACCTACACGATTGTTTGACCTCTTGCCTTGGCGCAAGGCCCTCCACCCCGAACGGCCAGTCTTCAAATTCAAGGAAGACGGCCAGTGGAAAGACCACTACATCGATGAATACATCGAGAAATCCAATCTCATCAGTTATGCCCTGATGCACCTCGGTGTCAAGAAAGGCGAGAATATCGGCCTCATCTCTGCCGGACGCCCCGAATGGAACTACGTCGACTTTGGCGTACAGCAGACCGGTGCCGTCCTCCTGCCCATATATCCCACCATCAGCGAAGAGGACTACCAGTACATCCTCAATGATGCGCAGGTGCGGCTGCTAGTGGTTGAGAACGCTTCACTCTACAAAAAAATCAGCAATATTCGCGAGCAGTTACCCCATCTGGAGAACCTCTGCACCATTGTTCCCACCGAGGATGCCAAGTCTATTGACGATATCTATGAGATTGGCCGCCAATATCTTGCATCCCATCCCGATGCCCCCCAGCAGCTACAGGCCATGAAAGATGCCCTCACCACCGACGACGTCTGCACTCTTATCTACACCTCCGGCACCACCGGCACCCCAAAAGGGGTCATGCTTGCCCATCGCGGACTCATCATGAACGTGCAGGAAATCAAGGAAAGTCCCGGAAAAACATGGACACGCGCCCTCTCGTGGCTTCCCATGTGCCACATCTACGAGCGTATGATGGGCTACCTCTACCAATGGCTCTGCTTCGAAATCGCCTACGCCGAAAGCATCGCCAAGGTGGGCGACAACTGCAAAGAGATTCACCCCCACATGCTTGCCTGCGTACCCCGTTTCATCGAGAAAGTCTACGACAAGATATACCGCAAGGGAGAGAAGATGAGCGGCATCGGGAAGAAAATCTTCGACTGGGCCATCGACCTCGCTTTCGACTACGACCTCGACGAGAGCAAGCTCTCCACCTGGTACAAGTTGCAGAAGCGTGTGGCCGACAAGCTGGTGTACAAGGAGATTCGCGAGAGCATGGGTGGTTGCCTCGGCATGCTTGTCAGTGGCGGTGCCACCATCCAGCCGCGCCTCACCCGCTTCTTCTCCTGTGTGGGTCTTGATCTCTACGAGGGTTACGGAATCACCGAATGCTCGCCCCTCATCGCCGTTACCAACAGCAACAAGAAAGGCCGCAAGATAGGTTCCGTGGGCTTTGCCATGCGCGAGATAGAGGTGCGCATCGACCCTGACACCAACGAGATACAGTGCCGCGGCGGAAACGTCATGAAGGGCTACTTCAACCAGCCCGAACTCACCGCCGAAGCCATCGATGCCGACGGCTGGTTCCACACCGGCGACACCGGCTACTTCGACCCCGACGGCTACCTCTTCATCACCGGACGCACCAAGAGCATGTTCAAGACCTCGATGGGCAAGTTCATCAACCCCGAGGTCATCGAGGAGAAGATGAAGCAGTCGCCGTTCATCCTCGACATGATGGTGGTGGGTGCCGAGCAGAAGTTCGCCGCCGCCCTCATCGCCCCCGACTTCGACATGCTCAAGGACTGGTGCCGTCGCCACGGTGTCAAGGCCGAGACCAAAGAGGAGATGATTGCCGACAAGAAAGTCCTCGCCCGCTACCAGAAGGTGGTCGACAAATACAATGCCGAATTGGGCGTTACCGAGCAGGTGAAGCGCTTCGTCCTCGTCGCCGACACATGGAGCGAGGCCAACAAAATGCTCACCCCCACGCAGAAGCTCATCCGTCGCAACGTCGCATCCGCCTACAAAGAACTGATAGACAACCTATTCAAGTAAACCCTCCGATGGCCAGTCATCCGGATTTTGTACAATATGTCGCCGACCAGTGCGGCGGGGCAGAGGTGATAACGACCCGCAAGATGTTTGGCGACTATGGCCTTTATTGCAAAGGCAAGATAGTCGGCCTCATCTGCAACAATGGCCTGTATGTCAAGCCCACCGATGCCGGTCGCAAGTTGCTGCGCACGGAAGACATGCGGCCGCCCTACAACGGCGCCAAACCCTACTTCCACATCGAGGATGTCGACGACCGCGACTATCTGTCGGCTTTGGTGAAGGCCACCTATGCAAATTTACCAAAACCGAAAAAGAAAAGCAAATGACTGGGATGGAATCCGATAGGATACTGCTTCGCCCATGGCGCGAAGAGGATGCGGAGGCACTTTACAAATATGCCTCCGATTCCGAAGTGGGACCTCGTGCAGGCTGGCCTCCGCACAAGAGCGTTGACGAAAGCCGCGAGATCATCCGAACCCTTTTCTGTGGGGAGGGTATGTGGGCAGTGGAACTCAAAGAGACAGGAGAACCCATCGGGTGCGTGGGCTACCTCCCTGCCCCGGTTTCCAATCTGAAGATTGCAGACGACCAGTGCGAGGTTGGCTACTGGATTGCCCGTCCATATTGGGACAAGGGCATTTGCACGGAAGCCCTTCAGATGGTCATCGACTATTGTTTCAAGGAAAAAGGCTTCACCGTGCTGTGGGGCAGCCACTTCCCCGCCAACTCGGCCTCTGGTCGTGTGATGGAGAAGTGTGGCTTCCTGGACACTGGCGAAATCAGCTACTGCAGCCAGCTACAGGTCGGCTCCGACAAACCTGTCAAGATAATGAGACTCCATCACGAAAATAAAAGTTCTTGGCGGATTCAAGGTCATTGACGTACAGGGGGACGTGGTGGATTCTCCTATTGCCTGTATTTATTGTTCCCGTGCAAATTAACGTTGCGATCCTTGGTTTTATTGCTCGCGTGGCGATGGAATGGATTGGATTATCCCTCGTCGAAGAAGATGTCAGTCCATTTGCGGCGACTGACGGTGGGCGTGTCTGCTTGCGGTAGGGCAATTCCGAGAGCGAGGAGGGCGGCGTCAAGTTCCGTCTGGCTGTCGCTGAGTATCATCAGGCGGTCTCCGACGTGGAGCGTAGTCTTGCCGGTGGGAACGAAATAGTTGTCGCCGCGCTTGACCATGATGACAAGGGTCTTTTCGGGCAGTCGGAAGTCCATCATGCGGGTGCCGCGTTCCAGCATCGCCGCCGTGACCTCGGCCTCGGCGGTGGCCGACTTGATTTCCTCGGGGAAGTCGATGTCGAAGTCCTGCGACAAGCCGGGCTGCGTCGCCTCGGGCGGTTCGGATACGCCCAGCCACCGCGCCACCAGCGGCAGGGTGGTGCCCTGCATGACGAGGCTCACCAGCGTGCAGAGGAAGACGATGTTGAACATGACGTCGCTGTGCGGTATGCCCGCCGCTCGACAGGTGATAGCGAAGATGATGGGCACAGCCCCGCGCAACCCCACCCACGAGACGAAAATGCGGTCGCGGAAAGTGTAGCGGCGGAAGGGTGCCAGCGAGAGGAACACCGCCAAAGGACGGGTAAGGCATATCATTACGAAACTGATGATCAGTCCTGCCACCCACACCTCCTTCAGCTCCGACGGGTTGACCAGCAGGCCGAGGGTGAGGAACATCGAGAGCTGTGCCAGCCAGGTGATGCCGTCGAAGAAGCTGCGCGTGGAGCGGCGGTGTACGAAACGGTTGTTGCCCACCACAAGCCCAGCAATGTACACGGCCAAATAGCTGTTGCCCTTCATGTAATAGGTGGCCGCAAAGACGAAGAACGAACCCGCCAGCACAAGGATGGGGTAGAGGGCCGTATTGTCGAGATTCACCTTGTTGACGAACCACACGAGGGCTTTGCCGAACAGCCACCCTGCCACCGCGCCTACCACCAGCTGCACCACCAGCATGGCTATGGCACCGCCCCAGCCGCCCGCGCCGCCCTGCTGCACCAGCGAGATGAAGGTGAGCACCAGCACATATGCCATCGGGTCGTTGGCGCCACTCTCCAGCTCCAGCGTGGGGCGCAGGTTGTGTTTCAGGCGCAACCCCTTGCCCCGCAGGATGGAGAACACCGAGGCCGAGTCGGTGCTGCTCATGGTAGCGGCCAGCAGCAGGCAACCCATCAGTCCCAGTCCTACGCGGTGGGGAATAATCAGGTAAAGAATCGCGCCGGTTGCCACGGCGGTAATCAGCACACCGAGCGTGGCAAGCATCACGCCGGGGCCGAACACGGGGCGTATGTCGCCGACCTTGGTGTCAAGGCCGCCCGAAAAGAGGATGGCACTCAACGCCACGGTGCCTACCATTTGCGCCACCTTGATGTTGTCGAAATGGATGCCGAGGCCGTCGCTGCCGAAGAGCATGCCCACACCGAGAAACAACAGCAAGGCAGGTACACCGAAACGGCTACCCGCCTTGCCGGCCAGTATGCTGGCAAAAAAGAGTACTGACAATATCAGCAGGAGGAGTTCTATTTGCATAATACTTCTATCACTGCAACTTCCGTGCCATCGAGGCGGATGACGGGGGTCTCCGGTTCGAAGTGGCCGCTATTGTCGCGGATGGCTTGCAGGAGGGCGACGGCGTGGTCGCGGCTGTAGAGAATGTTTATTGCGCTGTTTGAACTTGTGATTGGTTGCAGGGCGCCAAGCACGGCAAGATTGTTGCAGCCGATGGCTTCAATGCAGAGTTTGTAATCGTCGAGGTTTAGGTAGCATTTACGTTGCTTCATGCGGCTGTGGGTGGGTTTGTATACATAGTGGCTGATGGCTCCCGTGAGGCACATGGCCGTAATTATTATGCCCACACCCAGAGCAATGATGCCCACGGTGAGGCATAATGTCATCAGCGTGTCATCCATTTTCTGTGTGAGCAACAGCACCAGCAGGACGATGCCCACGGCGAGTATCAGCAGCCCCAACAGGGGCGATTTGGCTTTGCGTTTGATTTTGTCGCCCATCTCGGCGGCGACATATTCATCTATGGTTTGATATTTTTCCATTTTATTTCTGTCTTAAATCGTTTACAATAATATCTGTGAGGGGGATGTAGCGCTTTCCCTCGACGCGTGTGAGTTGCGAATAATAGACGCACTCTTCCTTGTCGCTGTAACGCACCAATGCTAATTCGGGCTTCGGTTGCCGTTTCACGGCCTCCAGCGCTTTCTCGTCGCCTGTCTCCAATGCAGCTACGAGTTGTTGCTGCACCGAGGGGGAGTAGTAGGCGTAGGTGGGTTCGAGCACGGCATGCAGTTCGCGGTGGTAGGGGCGGCGGCTGTCGCCGAACAGCCAGTAGCACAACACCGTCAGCAACGCACAAGCTCCGGTAATCATGCCTCCCAACAGCAACGACGAGTTGCCTTCCGACATGCCGTTTTGGACAAAGAATATCACGCCGCACACAGCACCGACAGCCGTCAGCGCCCACGCCGACCAGAGGGGCAACAATGTGCGGCGTATCTCCGGCCGGGAATAAATTGATTTTCGTATGTATTCCATTTGATTCTACATATAAGTTTATAATACACAGCAGCGGGACATGGTACTCCATGTCCGCAAACAATAATTATAAACTGTGGAATCAGAGTCTGAGACAGCGAATCAAATAGATGTAGCCGCTGACCGTGCGGCGGTGGCTGTAGGCCGACAGCGTTTGAATGTTGTAATGACGTGCCGCGGCAGCATGCGACGCCGGGGCAATGCCCGACGGACTGTCGCGTACCACGCGCACCGTAGTAGGCGGTGTCAGCGAACTACCTCCAGTGACAGCCAGCACGTCGCACATTTTGACATCCTGCCGCTGCGAACGGTCGTCGGTGCAGCCGATGGAGGAAGTGTTTACTTCAACGGCTTTTATAGGAACTTCAACGGCTGCAACCACCGAGGACTGCCACCCCACCAAGCAGAGCAACAGAAATATCAATGTTTTCGATAAGCCGAGAGCAGACGAGCTTGCTCGTTTGCCGAGGCGAGAAAACGACTGTTGCAAAGAAACGAACGTTTTCGATAAGCCGAATCCAGACGAGTTTACTCGTATGGTGAGGCGAGAAAACGTCTGTTTCATAGAAACAAACCCGTATTTCAGCCGTTTGTTCATATATCAAATCAAATTACGCCCATATTAACGCCCAACACCCGTTTTTATTGTATGGTTACCTTAAAGCGACGTGGTATTTGATTAGAATTCGAGTAAAAGGGGAGGTAAACCGAAAGTCAGATACCAAAAAAGCAACCACCCCGCAGTTTATTGTGCGGATTTGCGGCGCGACCGGCTTTTGGACTTGCTGCTTGGAGTCCCTTTCTTTGTAGCCTTGCCTTTCGTCGGCGCTGGATGCTGGGGGCGGTTCAGTTCCTCTTCGTCCACCAGTTCGAAGTCAATCTGCTTCTTGAGCATGTCCACGCGCTTGACGCGGATGTGGACGGGGTAGCCCAGCTTGTAGCACTTGCCGTGACGGCGGCCGATGACCTGGTAGTTGTCCTCATCGAGCATGTAGTAGTCGTCCTTGAGCGAGCCGATGGGTATCATGCCCTCGCACTTGTTGCCCTCTATTTCGGCATAGATGCCCCACTTGCTGACGCCGCTGATAAGGGCCGGGAACACCTGTCCCAGCTTGTCGGCCAGGAACTCGGCCTGCTTGTATTTCACGCTGGTGCGCTCGGCGTCGGCGGCTTTCTTCTCCATGATGGAGCAGTGCTTGCAATAGTCCTCATAGATCTCACGGTTGGGTGTTTTTTCATTTGTCCTTTCACTCCCTTTCACTCCCAAATAATATTCCAGCAGGCGGTGCACCATCAGGTCGGGGTAGCGGCGGATGGGCGAGGTGAAGTGGGTGTAGTAGGGGAAGGCGAGACCGTAGTGCCCGATGTTCTCGGTGCTGTAGTAGGCCTTGCTCATGGTGCGGATGGCGATGGTGTCCACCATGTGCTCCTCGCCGCGGCCGGCGATGTTCTCGAACAGCCGGTTGTAGCTCTCGGCCAGTGCCTTGCGCGACGATGTCTTCATGCTGAAGCCCAGCTTGGCCACAAACTCCACGAAGGTGTTGAGTTTCTCGGGGTTGGGCTCGTCGTGGACACGGTAGACGAAAGTCCTGGTTGAACTAGTCTTGCCAGTCTTACCGGATGGCTTCCCTATAAATTCGGCCACGGTCTTGTTGGCCAGCAGCATGAACTCTTCTATCAGCCAGTTGGCCTCCTTGCTTTCCTTGATGTAGACTCCGATGGGCTTGGCGTTCTCGTCGAGCTGGAACTTCACCTCTTGGGTCTCGAAGTTGATGGCGCCGCTCTTGTAGCGTGCCGCGCGCAGCTGGGTGGCGATGGCGTGGAGCTTCAACACAGCCTCACCGACTGCGTCAACCCCCTGTCCACTCTCTATTATCTCCTGCGCCTCCTCGTATGCCATGCGGCGGTTGCTGTTGATGACGGTCTTGCCCATCCAGCTGGAGAGTACCTTGCCCTTGGCGTCCATCTCCATCACCACGCTGAAGCAGAGTTTCTCCTCGTCCTGGCGCAGGGAGCAGACCTCGTTGCAGAGTTTCTCGGGCAGCATCGGGATGGTGCGGTCCACGAGGTAGACACTGGTGCCGCGCTCGTAGGCCTCGCGGTCGATGGCGGAGCCGGGCTTCACGTAGTGCGACACGTCGGCGATGTGCACGCCCACCTCGACATGGCCGTTCTCCAGCTCGCGGAAGGAGAGGGCATCGTCGAAGTCCTTGGCGTCGGCGGGGTCGATGGTGAAGGTGAGCACGTCGCGGAAATCGCGGCGGCCACTTATCTCTTTCTTGGTCGGCTTCTTTATCTTCTTGGCCTCGGACTCCACGTCGCTGGGGAAGTCGAGCGGGAAGTCGTACTCGGCGAGGATGCTCTGCATCTCCACGTTGTTGTCGCCCGGACGGCCCAGGCGTTTGACCACCTTGCCCACCGGATTGTTCATGCGCTCGGGCCAGTCGGTCATCTCCACCAGCACCTTCTCGCCGTTCTCGGCGCCGCCGAGGTCGTCTACGTGGATGAAGATGTCCACGTTCATCGTGCGCGAGTCGCTCACCATGAAGGCGAAACGTTCCTGCTTCTGCAGCACACCCACGAAGCGGCTCTTGGCGCGCTTGAGGATTTCCACCACCTGCCCCTCGGGCTTGTGCAGCTTGCGCTGGGGGAACATCAGCACCCGCACCGTGTCGCCGTGCAGCGCGTGGTGGGTGTTGTTGGGGCTGATTTGGATGTCCTCGCGGCCTTCCTCATGCGGGATGACATAGGCTTTGCCGCCCTGCTTCATGTCGATGGTGCCAACGACATAGCTCTTCGGCAGCAGGTCGTCGATGGATTTGGGGTTGATTTTGTATTTCCCCTTGTGGTCGTCCTCAATCAAGGCTTTTTCCTTGGCCAGCTCCTGCATGGCGCGGATGACGGCCTGGCGCTCGGCCTTACTGTTGGCGCCGATACGCGAACTTATCTGCTTGTGGTTGAAGGCATCGAAGGGGTTGTTGGCAAAGATTTTAAGTATCTGATTTTTGATTTCTTCTTGTTTCATCGTAGGTTCATTCTTTTAAGTAACGCTTGGTTGTCGGGCAGTCGGCCCATGAAGTTCTTGAAGAGCACCGTGGGCAGGTCGGTGCCGCCCTTGGAGAGTACCTCACGGCGGAAGGCGGCGGCGGTCTCCGTGTTGAAGATGCCGTCCTGCTTGAAGCGGCTGAAGATGTCGGCGTCCAGCACCTCGGCCCACTTGTACCCGTAATAGCCGCTGGCATAGCCGCCGCCGAAAAGGTGGCCGAAGTTGGTGGCCGTGCAGCAGCCCTCCACGCGCGGCAGCAGGTTCGTCATGGCGGCAGCCTCAATGGCCTCGGCCTTGAAGTCGGACGTGTCGGACCAGCCAGACGCGTGGAAGGCCAGGTCGGTATAGCCGAGGTTGAGCTGCCGCAGGCAGTACCATCCTGCCAGGTGGTTCTGTGCTGCGCGGATTTTGTCGATGTATTCCGTCGGCAGGGGTTCGCCTGTCCGGTAGTGGCGGGCGAAGGTGGCGAGGAACTCGGGCTCGTAGCACCAGTTCTCCATCACCTGCGACGGCATCTCCACGAAGTCGCGCTTGACGTTGGTGCCGCCCAGGCTCTCGTACTGCACCTCGGAGAGCATGCCGTGCATGGCGTGCCCCATCTCGTGCATGAAGGTCTCCACCTCCTCGAATCGCAGCAGCGACGGCGTGTCGGCCGTGGGTTTGGAGAAGTTGCACACCACCTGTATCTGTGGGCGCACCGTGCCGTGCTGTCCCCGGAACTCGGTCATCCACGCACCGCTGCGTTTCGAGGCCCGGGGGTGCATGTCGAGGTAGAGGATGCCCATCTCTGCAGCTAGTGGATAGTGGGCAGTGGGTAGTTGGCTGACACGGTACACCCGCACGTCCTCGTGGTAGACCGGCACGCTGCGGTCCTCCTCGAAGCGCAGGCCGTAGAGTCGTCCGAAGAGTCCGAAGATGCCCTCGCGCACCGCCTCCAGCGGGAACCAGGGGCGCAACTGCTCGCTGTCGAAGTCGTAGCGCTGCTGCCGCAGTTTCTCGGAGAGGTAGGCGACATCCCACGGCATCACCTCCTCGGCGGACAGGGCCTGCATGTCGGCCAGGTCGCGCCTGGCCGCCGGCAGCACCGCGTCGTGCAGCTGCTGCATGAAGTTGCGCAGGACGGGCAGCGAGCCCACCATGCGGTCGCGAAGCACATAGTCGCAGTAGGTGTCATAGCCCAGCAGGCGTGCCTGCTCGGCGCGCAGGGAGACGATGCGGCGGATGGTCTCGTTGTTGTCGTTCCCGTTGCCACGGTTGCCGATGCTTCCGAAAGCGCGGTACATCCGCTCGCGCAGGTCGCGCCGCGCGCTGTAGGTCATGAAGGGGCCGTAGCTGGGATGGGCGAGGGCGAACACCCATCCGTCCAGTCCGCGGCTGGCGGCCGCCGCGCGGGCCGCCGCGCGGGCACTCTCGGGCAAGCCCTCGAGGTCGCCCTCCCCGGTCAGGTGCAGCGTCCAGGCGTTGAGGTCGGCCAGCGCGTTCCGTCCGAAGCGCAGTTTCAACTCCGTCAGTTCCTCCTCGTTGCGTTTGTAGCGCTCCGCCGCCTCGCCCTCCAGCGCCACGCCGTGGCGTCGGAAGCCCTTGCGCGTTTCCTCCAGCAGGGTGCGCTGCTCGGTGGTCAGCGACGGCGGTGCCGGGGACAGCGGCTCGCGCCGCTCCAACTCGTCCTGCCAGTCGTGCCACACCTCCTGCACCCGCCGGTACAGCCGCCGGTCGGTCATCACATTCATGCCGAAGCGCGTCATCTCGGGCTCCAGCCGCATCACCACCTCTTGCAACTCCTCGCTCGTGCAGCACTCGTTGAGATTGGTCATGATGGCGCCCACGCGGTTGAGCCTCCGGTCGGCCTGCTCCAGCGCCTCTATCGTGTTCGCAAAGGTGGGTCGCGCCTCCTGGGCGACGATGTCCTCCACGTTGCGCTCCGCCTCGGCGATGGCCGCACGGATGGCTGGCTCGTAGTCCCCGGTCTCTATCTCGTCGAACGGCGGCAACTCCCACTCGTCCAGCAGTATATTCCTTCCTTTCATGCCCCATCTAACGCGCATTCCTCTTTATTATTGTACGCAACTGTCCCATATCGCACCACAGCGCACTTTTGTTTATGTATACATTAAGGGAACATCTAGGGATTACCTAGAGACCCCCTGGAGGGTGACTGGAAAAAAATATTTCATCCCATCTCGATTTTATTTTGTATCTTTGCCGCCGGTTTGGTCACCCCTCCGGGGTGTCAAAAGGGAAGCCGGTGCAAGTCCGGCGCAGTCCCGCTGCTGTAAGCTCGAGAGTTGAGGCACAACCTGTTACGTCACTGTGCGGCGCCATAGCCGTATGGGAAGACCGCTGCCTCGCGAGCAAGCCAGAAGACCTGCCAAACCGCTCAAAATCGGCCACACTTTCGAGGAAAAGTGCCCCGACCACAGGCTCCGCCCATGCCCGCCCCGGCGAGGTTTCTGTCTGCTGTGTCCTTCCTTTCCCCGAATGTTATTTGCCGATACTGGATGGCTAATCAAAAGTAATAACAATTAAAACAGTATCAAAATGGTAAAGAAACTACTCACATTCATTCTCGGGCTGGGACTTGCCGCCGGCGCCTCGGCCACCATCAATTTCCCGGCCTCCAACGTACAGTACTGGGTGGGTACCGGCAGCAACTCGGCCGTGGTCATCATTGGCTGGGACGACAACCCCAACGGCAACTTCGCTCTGGCCTGGGGTGTCCGCTGGAGCGGTTCGGCGATGGCCGTCAATATGCTCGACACCATCGCCACCTACGACTCGCGTGTGGCCTACGCCATCAATTCGGGCTTCGTAACCCAAATCGGCTACAACGACGGCACCCTCGTCTCCGGCTCTTCGGCCAGCTACTGGTGCTATACCATCAACGGCGGCTATGCCAGTGCTTACGGAACCCAGCCCATGACCAACGGCGACGTGATGGAGATCAGCAGCAGCTGCTCCTTCTCCCTCACCTCCGCCCTGGCCGCCACCGACCCCAATGCCGTCCCCGCCACCGACCCTGTCGATGCCACCATTGCCTTCTCCGACATCCTCTACTGGGTGGGTGAAGGCAGCAACCAGGTCGTTATGGCCGTCAACTGGGCCGACACCGCCCTGGCCTGGGGCTACCGCTTCGACACCGAGCAGACCACCTCTACCCTCCTCATGGACGCCGTCGCCGCCGCCGACCCGCGATTCAGCTACATCATGGGAGTCTGGGGGCTGGGCGACATCCGCTACATCGACACCGCCACCGGCATGACCGACACTCTTGGAATAGCCCCCGGCAACTACTGGTGGAGCCTCCTCAACGGCGAGGGCGCTATGGGTATGGGTACCCCGCTCCGCAACGGCGACCTCTTCAAATGGGGCGACCTCAGCGTCGCCGTCGTCATCGACAGCACCTGGGAGGAATACGCGGGCTTGGGCTACTGGAACTATTCCTATGTGTGGCCTTACACCATCACCCCGGTGTCCGTCCCCGACACCACCTCCACTCCCGACCCCGTCGACCCGCAGCCCGGACACGGCCCCTTCTGCGGTGCCGTGGGCACGGAAGGCTGCGATGCAATCGCTGCCGACAGCAGTGCCATCGTGGCCTGGGCCACCGGCTGCACCCTCGACCGCGGTCCCCAGAACATTGCAGTTGAAGGATCGCCCACGGTCACCTATCCCACCACAGGAAACCCCGCCGAGCAAGCCATAGGCTCCTGCTCGATGAACGACAACCTCTCGGTCGTCAGCCTCGGCGACGGCGGCTCGGCCACCCTCACCTTCGCAAAGCCCATCCGCAACGGCGTGGGTCCCGACTTCGCAGTTTATGAGAACAGCTTCAATGACACCTTCCTCGAACTGGCTTTCGTCGAGGTGAGCTCCGACGGCGAACGCTTCGTCCGCTTCCCCGCCACCAGCCTCACCCAGACCGAGACCCAGGCCACCAGCATCGACCCCACCTATATTAACAACCTTGCCGGCAAGTACCGCACCGGCTACGGCACCCCGTTCGACCTTGAGGAACTGCGCGACAGCACCGGCATCAACATCGACAGCATCGTCTATGTCCGCGTTGTCGATGTCGTCGGCAGCATTGACCCGCAGTATGCCACCTATGACGCCTTCGGACATGTCGTCAACGACCCCTGGCCCACCGACTCCTACAGCGGCGGCTTCGACCTCGACGGTGTGGCCGTCATCCACCAAGCCGAGGTGCAGGGCATCGATGGCATCAGCATGGCCATCAACGGCCTTTGGCCCAATCCCACGGTTGGCAAGCTCCACGTCAATGCCAATCGCCCTGCCGAGGCTGTGCTCTACGACTTCGCGGGCCGACAAATGGCCGTCTACAACCTCGTTTCCGGCACCAATACGCTAGACCTCAACGCGCTGCCTGCCGGAATCTACATGCTGCGCGCCGAAGGCTCTGTGAGCAAGATTGTCAAGCAGTAACCTCCGTTCCGGCCTCATCCCACTGCCAAGGCTCGCTACGTGGCGGGTCTTGGCTTTAAGCATTTTTAACACATTTTCCTCCCCATAGGCGCAATATTGCCTCTCCCACCGGCGTTATAGCGGACAAATATCAAAAAAAACAGAGAAAAATGAAGAAACACATCCTGGCCATCGGCCTCCTGGCTACAAGCCTCTCTTTCGTAGCCTGCAACCAGAAGGAACTCGAAGCCTCCAAGGTTACCATCGATTCTCTCTACACCGTAATCAATTCCAAAGACAGCGAAATCGACGGCCTTTTCTCCATGCTCAACGAAATTGAAGACAATCTCTCGGCCATTAACTCCAAGTATTCCAGTGTCCAGCAGTTACGTCGCAACAATGTTGAAGGTTCCTACGACCGCAAAAAGGAAATCTCCGAGCAGATGTCCTCCATCGAGAGCATGATGGCTGCCAACAAGGAGAAAATAGCCCAACTCAACAGCCGAGTTTCCGCCCTCGGAAAAACGAACACCGACCTCCAAGCCTACATCACCCGCTTGGAAGAACGTGCCTTGGCGCAAGAGAACCGCATCACCGAACTCCTTACCGAGCTGGACAACAACAAGGTGGTCATCAAGGGCCTCAACGACAACATCTCCGAACTGACCGCCGCCAATGAAGAGAAAGACCAATACATCGCCCAGCAAACCCACAATGCCAACCGTGCATGGTTCATCGTCGGCTCCTACACCGACCTCAAGAATGCCGGCATCGTCAGCAAGAGCGGTGGCTTTATCGGCCTCGGACGCAGCCAGGTAACGGTGGCCGACATGAACACCGACTCCTTCACCGAAATTGACCGCACCAAGGTTACCACCATCAGCATTGACCGCCGCAAGCCCATCCTCGTCTCCCAACACCCCGACAACAGCTACGAGTTTGTAATCGACGAGGACGACCCGGCCGTTACCGCCTACCTCCGAATCCTCAATCCCGCCCAGTTCTGGAAATACACGGACTACCTTGTCGTCTCCACCAAGTAGCCCCGCCCTTTCCAGCCATCCCCATAGAGCCGACCTTTTGCGGTCGGCTTTTTTTGCATCCGCACAAAAAAAGTACATATCATAATACGCTGATAACAAAACCATTGCATTCCCATTTGACCCCCCAAAAACAGCCCTGGGCGTTTTTTTCGCCGCCATATTGAAAAAAAACACTACCTTTGCTACATCAAGCAACCTTGCAAAAGGGTGTGCAATTTATTTGCAATACACTGGAAACAAGCGACTTGATGTGTAAAATTTATTTTGGAAAACAGAAGTAAATAATAATATTAACAAAATCTATCCAAAATGAAAAAGATTATGTTCTTTTTGCTGGGTGCACTGCTAGCGTCAGCGTTGCCTGGCAACGGCCTCAAGGCTCAAAATGTGAACTTCACAGTGAAGACCCTTGACCGCACACCGCTTCAAAGTGCCACAATTTATTTCTTGCCATCTGCGAGCCAGGTTCTCGACACCTCCGCCCTCGACACGGTGTCGCTGTTCGACTATAACTTGACCGCCAATGGATTCCAGGTATCGGGCATGCGCCCCTCCTATGTCCATGGAGACACTGTCGTCATCAAAGTCATTGACACGTTGGGCCGGTGCTACATCTATGGCACCTCCGATTCCGCGCAGCGTGCAGCCGGCACTTTCTCGGGCGGCCCCCTCTTCGCGGTCAATGACTCCATTCTTGGCGAACTGACCGTTACCGGGAGCCTGCTGGGCGCCTACGACATCGTGGCCCGCGACAACGAGTTTGCCTACTCCTCCGTCACCAACGCCGCTGCCCTCACCACCACCGATTCCATCTCGCTGGTGCACAACACCAACGAGTCCGCCACCATCGGCCGCGGCCTCCTCTTCAACCTGAACGGCAACACCCTCGCTGGCACCCTCAGCATCACCCACAACGAAGGTACCCTCTACCTGCAGAACGGCGCGATTAACAGCATCATCGCCAGCAATAGCGACACGGGTGCCGTCATCATCAACGGCCTCGACTCGGTGGGTTATTTCAACGCCAACACCTCCCACCCCATCACCATCAACGGAGGCCGCTTCCACACGCTGTCCCCCCTGAACGGTGCCCGGCTCACCATCAACGGCGGCAAGTTCGCCCAGGGTCCTGACGACCTCGCCGGCTACCTGGCCAACCGTCGCGTACTGCAGCCCAACACCGATGCCGACGCCGCCAGCTTCGCCTACAAGGTGGTGGAAGGCTACATCGTTGTCTACGTCAATTTCGACGGCCGTGGCCACAACGACACCGTTCTCTACAACAACCCCGAAAACCTGGCACAGCCCCTCCCCATGCGACCCATCTTCAGCACCGACGACACCACCTTCAGCGGCTACTGGACCGATGCTGCCTTCACCAACGCATGGAACTTCAACGAGAGTGTCCTTGAAAGTGACACCACCATCCTCTATGCCAAGTGGAGCGTCTTCGACCCCGTCAAGACCTTCCGACTCCGCGTGAACTTCAAGTGCCAGAACATCAACGGCGGATACGACCTGGCCGACTCGCTCGACCTGGTGCTTCTCAAGACCGCCCATATCACCGCCATCTCCACTATTGACACCACCTTCCCCACCAGCTGGGCCACCAAGTTCAAGGGCTATTCCCCACAGGCCGGCGCCACCTTCGCCGCCTACACCGGCCTCATCACCCGTCCCGATGTCAACGACACCATTGAATTCCTCTACGACCGCAACCGCTACGTCATCACCTGGGACTTCAGTGGCGCCACCTACGACACGGCCAACTTCGCCCACTACGATGCCGCCACCGGCACCGTTACCGACACCCTCTACTACAAGGACACCATCGTCTTCCCCGACACGCTCATCCTTCCCGGTTACCACCTGGCCGGTTGGGATCCCGTCGTCACCACGATGCCCAACGACCCCAATCTCATCATTACGGCCAACTTCCTCCCCAACGCCTATGAAATCGTGTGGGTGGGCGACAAGAGTGTTACCTACACCGCCTACAGCCTCAACAAAACCGTCAGAGCAGAGGCCACCGACCCGGTCTACGACCCCAACCCCGCCCCCGTGGTCTATACCTATACCGACGAGAACGGCAACAGCCTCCCAGGCGATACCATTGTAACCGTTGGCAACTACATCATCTCCGTCCAACCAGCCGACACCGCCTACCACCTCACCGGCGAAACCACGTTCAACATTGCCGTTACCCCCTTCCCCGTCCAGGCCATTGCCATCATTGTCGACACCGTGAAACTGTACGACGGTTCCGACAGTGCCCACGTTGTCGCCCTCGGCCACACCGACACCATCCTGGGCACCCCCACCGATGACATGCAACTCGGCACCGTTACCGCCCGCTTCACCCACTCCGAGCCCGGCGAAGGTCTTGGCGTGGTCGTCTACATCGACGGCCTGGTGGGCGTCGATGCCTACAACTACACCCTCGAGGAGGATGTCATCTACTACTCCTTCAACGGCATCATCGTCAATGTCGTCGACTTCGAGGCTCCCCTGGCCGCCAGCCTCGACGGCTACTGCGCCGGCAGCACCCAGATTGGCTTCACCGTGAAGCCCGAACCCTACTCGGCCAACCCCGACCAGTACAAGGTCGTCTTCAGCGACGCGGCCAAGGCCCAGGGCTTCCAGGACATCGACTGGACCGGCATCACCGGCAGTGCCGTCGAGTTCAACGTCCCAGAGTCGGCCATGCCCGGCGACTACACCGCCGAGGTCTCTTTCCGCGAGAGCCAGTATGTCCAGTATGGCGACTTCACCAGCGGCCCCGTAACCATCAACTTCAGCGTCAATGCTCCCGAAAGCCTGGTGCGCCCGATGTTCAGCAATGTGGTTACCATCATGAACAACGACCCCAACATCCACATCGACACCAACACCATCACCTGGTGGCACCGTGGCGATGGCGAAACCAGATTCATCGCCGTGGGCAAAGGCCCCTACTACCAGGAGACTGGCAGCGACCGACTCACCGGCGAGTACTATGCCGAGTTCAACTTCTCCTATGGCGATGCCGACGGCAACACCGTCTCCGGCCACACCCGCACCTGTGTGCAGGATGACTTGACCGACAGCAACCGTCCCACCGACGCCCCGAATGCCGTGGTTACTGCCTACCCCAACCCCACCGTTGGCACCGTCAGCATCTCCATCGAGAACGCCACCCAACTCACCCACACCCTCCGTGTGATGAACATCATGGGCGTAACCCTGCTCAACACCACTTTCGACGGCGATGCCACCAGCATCGACTTCTCGCGCTTCGGCAACGGAAGCTACACCGTCTCGGTCGACGGCATTGTGGTTCGTGTCATTAAAAAATAAGTAACAATCATAAAAAGACAATAGAGATATGAAACGCATATTCATCCTGTTTGCTGCAATGGCCCTGGCATTCTCCACCCATGCCCAGCTCAACCAGAACAGCAATTATATCGGACTTAACGTCGGTGGCGGCATCAATTCCGCTTTCTACAGCACCGACAGCGCCTCTTGGATGCCCCGACTGGGCTGCCTCGGCGAACTCAAGTACGCCCATTTCTTCGGCGAACACTTCGGCCTCGGATTCGGCGTCCAGTACAGCCTGGTTCGTCCGGGTGCCTCGTTCGACGACATGCGCATCGTCGAGACGCAGACCCACTTCGACAACAACCTGCGCTACGACCTCCACTCCCGCTTCGTCGGCTGGAAAGAGGTCCAGACCCTCCACTTCCTCAACGTCCCCATCCAGCTCTACTGGCGCAACGCCCTGAACGAGCGTTGGTCGTTCCTCCTTGGCCTCGGCGCCAGCATCGACCTCTTCCTCGGCGGCAAGTATGAGGCCACCGATGGCAGTTACGTGTCGAAAGGCAAGTTCCCCTCCTCCGAGGTGTGGTACTACAATATGCCCGAGTATGGCTTCGGCCAGTTCGACAGCGAGAATGCCGAGACCGGCGACGTGGAACTCAAGAAGCTTGGCGTGAGCCTCATCGGCGACCTCGGCTTCAACTACGCCTTGAGCGGGCGCTGGGGTCTCTACATGGGTCTCTACGCCTCCTACGGCCTCACCAACCTCATCGAGGCCGAGAACGAAATCAACAACCGCCCCATCACCTATGCCCGCAACGCCGTCGACGGCTTCTCCGGCTACAACGGCCTCGTCAACTCCGACCTCAACACCGCCCTCCACCTCTTCACGGTAGGTCTCAAGCTCGGCCTCAACTTCGGCTGGAACTGCGACCACACCGCCAAAGTGAAGAACGAGCCTGTAATGCCCGTCATCGTTCCTGCAGCCGAACCCGCCGCCAACGACGAGTCCGCCAAGGAATCCCGCTGCCAGAGCAACTCCGACATGGCCCTCGCCCTGGCCGACATCGATGCCGACATCGCCGCCGCCGAGAAGGTGGCCAACGAGAACGGCGATGCCCGCGCCAAGGCCGCCGTGGCCAAGGCCAAGAAGAATGCCGCCGACGCCAAGGAGGCGCACAAGAACGGCATGTACTGCCACGCCTTCGACCTCCTGCGCGACGCCTACGCCTCGGTGGCCGACTCCTATGCCGCCGACGCCGCCAACTGCGTCTCCACCAAGCAGAACGACAAGGCCGCCGCTGACGCCGCCGACGCCGCCAAGCTCTACGCCACCGCCGCCCACAACGGCGACGTGGCCGCCGCCATGGCCGCCAACCGCAACGCCAAGATCAACGCCTCCATCGCCTGCCAGCCCGTCGAGAAGAAGAGCCCCTACGAAGACCTCAACTACTCCGAGCGACTCTCACGCGAAGCCCTCGCCATGGGCAGCATAGCCGACAGCAAAGCCGCCCAGGACGATGCCCGCAGCGCCGCCGAGAAGGGCAAGGCCGGCCACTTCGCCGAGTCATTCGCCACCTCCGCCGCCTCGTTCGCCAAGAGCGCCGACGCCTTCGCCGCCAAATGCAGCAAGCCCGAAGCCAAGCGCCTGGCCCAGGAGGCCAACAACCATGCCGCCGCCTCGGCCGAGGCCGCCAAGCAGGGCAACGTCGAGACCGCCTACACCGAGGCCGTCGCCGCCCGCGACGCCGCCAACCGCATCCCCGCCATCTGCGCCAAGGCCGAACCCATGAAGCAGGTTGAGGTACAGGAGAAGCTCGACGCCATCAACGCCACCGTCAACTTCGCCTTCGCCAACGACAAGGATGCCGAGTTCGACGAGAAGACCAACGACGCCCTCAACACCATCGTCAAGAACCTGCAGGCCGACAAGAACCTCAATGTGCTCATCACCGGCCACACCGACAACATCGGTTCCGAGGCCACCAACATCCGTTACGGCAAGAAACGCGCCGAGACCCTCAAGGCTCTGCTGGTCAAACGTGGCGCCCCCGCCGCCCAGATCAGCACCGACTCGAAGGGCCCCAAGGAGCCCGTCGCCAGCAACGACACCGAGGAAGGCCGCTACCAGAACCGCCGCGCCGTCATCACCATCAAGTAAGTAACGTCGCGCACCGGCTCTGAAAGCCCAAAGGCACCCCCAACGGGGTGCCTTTTTCATGTTGGGCTACCTTCCTCATTCTCCATACGGCCTACGCCACCGTTCCGCTGCCCACGTACTCCGACTTCGAGCACTCGTAGGGTTTCAGGCGAATGCCGTACTCCGGGATGAGCGTGGGTTCCTCCACTGTTGTGCACACGAATCCCCACACCTGCACGGAAGTGCCGGCCCAGGCCGAGGGGAGCGGGACGGAGACGGAGCTCCCGGAGCGGGCGCCGTTCCCGAGGATGCATCGCCCGAGGCCGGGTGCATAGACCGCCACGTAGACCGTGTCGTCGTCGAATGCGCCAGGCTCTGTGTGGCTGGAGTAGGGTACGGTTACCTTGCCGGCTTCGGAGAAGTCGGCGGTTCCGAAGGCCACAGCGGGGGTGTCGCCGTCGGCCAGCACGATTCTCGCATAGTCGGCCGCCGCCAGCCCGGTGGACGGGTCGTAGCTGATATGGGGCATGTTCTCGCGAACGAACACATTGAATGGCGACTGCTGCCTGCGCGTCGCCGCCACATTGCGCAGCCCCACGTTCAGCACCCCTTTCATCGCCCTGCCCATCGCCACCGCCAGCGCAAAGCGTGCACGGTGTGCTACCTGCTTCGGTGTGCGCGGGTTCTTGCCACTGCCTGCGTATGCCGAGTATATCTGTTTACCCTTCACCACACGCCCCACTACTTTGCCGATTCTACCTCTTTGGTCGCCCAGTACGTTTCTGTCTGTTTTTGCCATAATTGTTTGTTTTTAATGTGTTAATAATTTTTTTGTTTTTTTGATGATGCCATCAGGGATATTGTCATTGCGAAGGCAAGGCGGGGGCAGAGTGGCCGTTGGGTATTGCTTATGGTATCCAATTGATATACAAAAGGGTATCTGTTAGGTATACTGTAAGGTATCCAACGGATATTGGAAAAGTATCCGAAAGGCTATTCCATAGGTGCCGTATCCCTACGGCATCAGTCCCCACCGCTTCCGCGCTGCCAACTTCCGATGATGTCATCGTCGACGCGTCTTATATATATAAAATAAGGGCAAAATGGGAAAAGGCCCCAAAAAAAATCTTAAACTTTGTTAAATCACACACCAATACGCTTATTATGAGTGTGTTATGAATATTGTTAATTTAAGTTAATTTAAGAGCATTCTGTTAATTTAACAAAATTCATGTAGGGGGCAAGATGCGGTTTCAGGATCGGAATCTCCTCCCGCAATCCCGGTGCGGGAATGTTAAAAAAAACTAAACGGCAGTTCCGCTGTCCACTTTTCGGCCTATGCACGGCTATTTTTATAGGTAAGAAGGCATGAATCCGGAACTCAACAATATGGAATCGCGACATGAAAAATACCATGACCTGATAGGCCGCCACGGCTCTTTGGTACACTCCTTCTGCTGGCGATGTTCATCTGGCAGTTTATAGTGTCTCTCCCATCTGGGTCGATTAATTTTACCGGGTTCCTCATGCAGTAGTTATACGGAGAAATACTCGGATACTTATCCGCCAGCGGGTCGACGCTCAACCACATTGTCATCAGTTCGTGGTCCATGTATCTTGCACCGAAGTAGCCATACCCTGTTTCCTCGTCGCGTTCTTTGCCGGTGAAGGTGAAGCGCTCGTTGTAGCCGCTGACACGTTGGTAGAAGAAGGGTGCATCAAACGCCAACTTCTTCGTGTTTGTGGGATTATGTAGTACGGCTGGGACCATTTGTCAAACTTCTCGCAGTATTTCCCAATGACCACCCTTGTCGGGTCCGACACGGCGGAGGATTCCCTGCTCTTTTAACTTTTTGATATTTTTGTCGATACCATTTCGTGTCATATTCAATTTGTCCGCCAATTCAGAGAGTGTTATCTGGGGATTATCCATTATGTGGCCAAGGATTTTCTGCATACTTTTCTGCATACTTTTCTGCATACTTTTCTGCGAACCATTATCGTTTTTCTCCGTAGTTTCCTCTCGGGTCTCCAGTAAACCCTCTTGTGAAAATCCGTGGTTGTTTCTTTGGAAGGTCACACGGACACCGCCATCAACTTCCTCGATGGTTGGCATGGGGAGTCCTGCGGCATCGAATCCTTCAAGGATTTTCTTGTAACCACGTCCCCAGGCATCGATGAACCCTGCTTTGAAAAAGGCATTGGCGATATTGTTGTTTCGCGGACGGGAGGAGTGCTGCTTCAACAATGTGGCGGGAGTATAGCCTTCGGGCAAGCCGCCTTCGTTCCATATCTCCACACGGTCGTCCCAGACGCGCATCTGAATCGGTGCACCCATATAGTCCTTGTGGGCGATGGCGTTGTACAGAATCTCACGCAGGGCCTCTTCCGGCACCTCCAACTTCTCAATCCGGCGCATTCCCTCAAAACGGATTGGCATGGTAAGGTATTTGGATTTCAGCACATCCATGACTCTGTCAGCCATTTGGATAACGTTGCCCTCAATCACGTCCTGGATAATCAAGTTGGCCTCGCTGTGGCTGAAACGGCCAATTTTGAACTGTACGCAGGTGAAATACTTCTGCGGAACTTTGGCAAACAAGAGCAGTGCTGCGTTTTTCAATTTGCCGACATCACTTAAAAGGTGCAGATTCTGCAACACCACTTCGGTAGGTGCGTCCAATTCATCTTTCTTGACACGTCCGTTTTCGTAGCCGTTTTTCAAGAAGAAGTCTATGGCCTGGCGGTCGATGTCGTCAATTGAGGCACTATCGTTTGCAATGTCATCCCATCTATGCCCCATCTTCTTCAGTACGAACTGCTGCAAGGCCACGCCGTTCAACTCCTGCAGCGTGCTGCCGCTGCGGCAGTAGTATTTACCCCTGAAACTAATTGGCACATTGCTGGGCTCAACACCGATACTGATGTAATCGAAACCATTCTTGTGGTGTAGGTTCACGTCGGCCACAATGCCCATATAGTTGACCACCTTGTTGGGGATGTCCTCGAGGAGTTTAGCGGCATCCTCAAGGCCGCGGACATTGCCGCTGTCGTCGATGCCGACATACAGGGTGCCGCCTTGGGCGTTGGCGAAGCCGCAGAGCCACTTGAGATACTCGTCCTTCCACGACCGCTTGTATTCCACATTTTGTGATTCCATATTCCAACAACGGCCATTGCCGCAATTTATTGCATCGACGGCAAAAAGCCCACGGCAAGGAGGTGAGCTCTTGCCGTGGGTGGATCTAGAGTTACTTACAGATACGAACTTTTTGTTTTTTGGCGCTTCCTTCTTTATCCCTTGTGTTGCATTTTCTGTTTGAACTTAAGTTCTTTGTTTATCCTTTGTGTTGCATTTTCTATTTGAACTTAAGGTCATCTAAATTTAATTGTTGATGTTTTTTCAAATAACTGCGTTTGAATGATTGATGCAGTACCATTCATTTCTATGTATGAAAATTGTATACAAAAGTTAGCGGTATCTACTGAAACATCTGTGATTTTCATCATATCTTCATCAAAGAAAAAGAAATTTGTGCAATACACTCCATTGTTTTTATGATTTGGCATAATGGCATAGTATCCACCAGTGATGTCTTCCGTAACTAATAGAATGTAATAATCATCATCTTTTTGCGAGATTCTATAAATGTCAGATACATATAACTGTGATGTGTTTCCTAGCGAAACTACTCTATTTTTATTACCATTGGACAAGCAATATACGATAATGGAGCTATCCGTTTCAAGCTCATACTTGAAAGGAAATGCAACTTCTTCTAAGATGCGATTACACAACACAAATTGCTTTTCCATATCTACTATATATACGAAATCTGCTAGTGATATGCTTTTAGTAATATTTGACGTAACGCGTTTTTGTGCAATTAGATTGCAGCTGGATATAGAAACAACGGACAGAATAATAAATAAATGATGGCTTTTCATTTTAGATTGCACTTGGGTTCAACTGCATTATTCGACTGCGCTTGTCCTGCGGACGGAGATGACACTTGCACCACGCGCCTAGAATCATTTGGGTCTACTTCAAATTTTGTGTCTACAATGAGATTTGGGTCTTCACGGCCTGCAAGTCCTTTTCCGAGAGTAGAGCCCCCTGTTCTATATTCAAAGTGTAGGTGTTCATCCTCTCCTTTCAAATTACTTGCATTCCCCGTATTACCTGTTTTGCCAATAGGGTCTCCTTCCCTTACAGTCTGCCCTACATGAACATCGTATGATGACAAGTGAGAGTAAAATGCCCAAGCAGGTGTTCCATCCTCTTGCTGGAACTCAAGTGTTAGAGTTATTCCATAATCGCCAGATCCATCACTAACATTAACGACTGTTCCGTCTTTTACTGCATAAATAGGGGTTCCTACTGGTGCATAATAGTCTATGCCTTGATGAGGCTTTGGGGATCCATTTGAACGACGCCGAACCATTCCAAAAGTGTTACTTGTGGTCATTCTACGCACTTTCATTACTTTTAATGGATCACATAGTTCCCTCCCATCCGGGTCAACCAGTTTAATCGGGTTCCATGCGCAGTAGTTGTAGGGAGATAGGGATGGATACTTATCCGCCATCGGGTCGACAGAGAGCCAGGAGGTCATCAGCTCGTGGTCCATGTATCTTGCACCGAAGTAACCGTACCCCGTTTCCTCGTCGCGCTCCTTACCGGTGAAAAACAAAGGGGAAAACCGCATGGTTTTTGTGCGGTTTACCCCTTCGGTTTTATGTGTAGGTTGGCTCAATTATCAACTTTCCTTTCGATCATCATTCCCATTGTATTATGAGCTGCTACGGATTACCACTTGTGCAAACAACCTTTCTTAAACGAAAAGATTGAACTGTCAGAGTCTCTATAGGTAATTAGTTCTGAAAAACCATCTCCATTTGTATCATTGATAACCATGTTTGAGAAAGGTATTTTATATACATACCAAAATAGACTCTCACAATACTCTCTATAAATGACATAATACTCAACAGCCCCATAAGTTGATCCTTTTACATATAACGGAAGAACGTATGACTCGCCAGTCTCATCGAAAATGGCAGAATCTATAATGATGGAATCATTATTTGTATAGCAGAAATCTATATTTCCTCCACCACATATTGATATGACATCATCATTATGTTTTGTAAGTACCATCATATAGTTTTCTGACATGTTCTGTATTACTACTAATGAATCATTTTGGTTATTATTTAAAACCGAGCGGAAAACTATTCGGTTCTGTTGATTATCATTGTTTGACGTGTTACAAGATGAAAAACCAAACAATAAAATTGCAGTTAGTATTATCACTATCATCCTATTGTTCATAAGCCACTATTTGTATTTAAAACAACGTATATTATTAGAATTAACGCCCTGAGGGTATACTTCTTGTAATAGCTTAAAATTCCATTGAGGCGCACTTCCTTTAGGTTTCATTGATCGTGGACTATAATACAAAGTTGCGTTACAACTAATTCCTCTCGAATATCCATTGGAAACACTAATTGCACTAGAAACACAATTCCTCCATGCTTCAATATTTGAAGAATTATCCAAAGTCGCTGATGGATTTTCAAAATATTTTCGATTCTTGTCATTCTCGTTTAACGACGAAAACTGATGTTTTTGGGTAATAACTTCTTCCAAGGTATTGGGGAATTTGCTATCATCGACTCTATTTAGTACGATATCCGCACACACACGTTGTTCATTACCGGATTGGCCTCTAAACTCAGCATACAATAATCGTGACAGCATTCCGATATCACTATTCATCGTTATTTCATCTGAACTGGCTATTATTTGATCAACATGCTTGGGGTCAAGAGTCCCTCCCCAGTTAATCCTTGTATCTTCCGTATTTGCTTGGAAGTCTTCCTTTAACATATAAACTTTCCCGTCAATTTTCCCATCATTTCCCAGATAATTTCCTTGACGGTCATAAAAATCAGCCAACTCTCTTCCATCCGGGTCAACCAACTTCACTGGGTTCCATGCACAGTAGGCATACGGGCTAATAGAGGGGTATTTGTCGGAGAGGGGGTCGACACTCAACCACATCGTCATCAGTTCGTAGTCCATGTAACGGGCGCCGAAGTAACCGTATCCCGTTTCCTCGTCGCGTTCCTTGCCGGTGAAAGTGTAGATGTTGGAACAGGGGCGGGATGTAGATACTGAAATGGTTTCGGAGAAATCAGTGTGTGGCGTTTTTTGTGGAAAAGTGCCAAAAAACAGGCCCGAGTCGGGGTTGCTGGCTGGGGAGGTGTATGTCGTGGCAGGTTTCACGGCGGTTCATTTTGGGTGCAAAACTACAATATTTCTGTCGATTGGCCAAATTTTTCTTATCTTTATCCCTGAATTTAATTTTATTAATTCTATCAAACATCTGATACTATGGACATTAGAATTGAATCGAATTTCCAATTCTCCGTGGCTTCGATGCAGTATGCACCCAACGGGGAGTTGCAGATTTCGCTGGTTTCCAGCGATGGGGAGAAAAAAAAACGGTATGAGTATGCTGCCAGCTTGGGGGACGGTGTGGCGGCGGAGCATCCTGCGGTTACGCTGCTGGGTTATGCGAGGGAGTATGCCCGCACGAGCAATATCAAGGACTGCACGAGGGATTCGTACCGATTGATGTGCAGGCATCTGGAAACTTACGGCGACTGCCGTCTGGAGCGGGTTACGACGGCCTATTTGCAGGGGTTTGTTGCCCATCTGCATTCGACGGGCTTGGGGGCAGGCACGGCGCGGTTGTATTTTCAGAAGTTGACTTGTGTGCTGCATGATGCGCACAAGAACGAGTTGTTCGACGACCGGGTTCTGCTGCGTGTGAAGCGCCCAAAGCGCGAGCAGCGGAAGAAGTGCTATCTGACGGAGGCCGAGCTGAAGCGGCTGGTCAAGACGGAGATGCCGGCGGCGTATGGCAACATCCAGTCGATGTTCCTGTTTTCCTGTATGACGGGACTTCGGTTCAGCGATGTAAGGGGATTGAAGTGGAAGAACGTGAGGCGCGAGGGGAAGCATCTGCAACTGGAGTTCCACCAGCAGAAGACTGACACGCAGGAGCGGTTGCCGTTGTGTGCCGAGGCGGAGGAATTGGTGAAAGGCAGGAGCCGGAGCGGCGAGTATGTGTTCGAGCGTGAGTCGAACCAGCTGGTGAACAAGGTGCTGAAGCGTTGGTGCAAGGCGGCGAGGATAAAGAAGCCTGTAACGTTCCACAGCGCACGGCACACGTTCTGCGTGCTGTTGCTGACAAAGGATGTGCCGATTTTCACGGTGCAGCAGCTGATGTGCCACCAGGACATTGGCACAACCAAAGTGTATGCCGACCTGCTGAACAGGACCAAGGCCAAGGCGGTGAGGAAGATGCCGATGATTGGGTTGGCATAAAATTGAAAAAAGGCGACATCAGGGGGAATCTGATGTCGCCTGCACTTTGTCATATTTTAGGTTGCATAAAGTCCGGGAATCTCCTGCCCGAATTTAGCTTGACGTTGTTGTCGTATTTCCATTTCCTATAATCCGTCAGGTAATCCTGATACTCCGGGCTGCTTTCTTCAACCCATTCAAGATTATCGCGATTATAGTTCATGGGGTTGTGGTCCTTGTGCAGTATTTTCGGGTTCGCAATCCGGTCTCGCTCTCCGTGAACGAAACGGGCCGTCCCTACAAGGTCGTCCATAAAAATACGCTTGCCATCCAGAACAACATGAGGCCGGATTGTGACGAGCAAGTCCGTGTCGGAATCGTATAGATAGTCATAGATGGTGTGTTGGCTTTTCCCAGCATAAACCATCCCATCGCATTTGACCTTCACCTTTCCAACAATACAATCCAAGTCCATATTGACTACGTATGGGGTGGGAGGAACATATTGCCATTCGAGGTTGCCATAGAAATTGTTGGCTATATCTCCGTCCTTGTGAATAAGATTATACTTGCGACCGTCTTGGGGCTTGTGAAGATAACATGCTGCCACCAATTCGTCTACATACAATCTATCTCCATCATTTGTAATATAGAGTCGCCCGGTCTTGTCAGGGTGAGGCTTATGACCCGAGTTCGATTTTGAATATCGTGTTCTCAATATGTTGAATTTAACACTTAATAAGTGTTAAAACACTTTGCCATATCAAGGGATTTTCGTATCTTTGCAATTGTAAATCAAAC
>CACZLT010000004.1 GCA_902782185.1 uncultured Bacteroidota bacterium
TACCACTCCTCGCGCGTGATTACTATTTTATATACGTTGTATTTCGCGTGGTCGAGCTGCCCGTACACCTGGTTGCCGCTGGCAATCGAGATGTCGAACTCGCCGCTGTATCCGCCCATCACCAGGGCTATGTTCTTCTTCATATTGGATGTTTTTGCGTCATAACGCGGCGCAGTCCGTTTTATTGTGCCGACCCGTATGGGACGCTATCTGTTGCCCTTGGCGCGGTTGTGGGTCAGGCAGAGCATCTGGCAGTTGTCCTCGGTGGTGGCGCCGCCGCTGCTCCAAGCCTCCACATGGTCGGCGTCCATCTCCTTCTCGCCCCATATCTTGGTGCGCCGGGCCTCGTGCCCCATGGCGCAGAGTGGGCAGTTGCTGATGCCGCTCCGGCGCGCCTCCTCGGTCTGCCGTTTGTACACGCGCCGCTTGGTGGCATCGTCGAACACGCGCACATCCAGCAGGCGTGTGTCCTGCTCCCCACCCAGCAGGTATTCAAAGATACCCTTGCTGTTCTTTACGCAGGGGTCGTCCATCAGTTCGGCTGCGCGGGAGGTCATCTTCCTTTGGTCGTAGGGCGTGGTGTGGTATTCATCATAGAGCTGCCCCCACTTCAAACCGCACATCTCGCTGTAGTGGTCGCTGAAGATGCTTTCCACCCAGGCTATCACGTCGTTGAAGTGGGCCTGCAGTTCATCAATCTGGGTGTCGCGGCGGTGTGCCTGCATATATTCTTCTACTTGCCCATGGCTGACCCACCCGAGGGCTGTGTTAAGTATCTCCTGCCGTTTCACCGAGCCCCGCACGTATACGCTCCACTTCTGCACATTGGCGTTGCGGCTGTTGGAGAACACCTCGCGCGCCCTGGTAACAAACGGTCCGCTGTAGACGGCGTTCAGCTCCTCCTGCTCGTTGAGGGGGATGCCGGCGATGTTGATGGTCTGGAACCACTGCATTATCTCGCTCTCGGTGCCCTCACATTCATAAACCAGCAACGTAGTGTTCTCTATCAGCACCTGCTTGTCCTTCGGCAGGGCGTGGAATCGGTAGGGCAAATCATTGCTCATCACCGAGAACTTGTCGGTCAGGAATCTTCCCAATGATGTGATTCGCTGCTGGCCGTCCAGCACTTCCAGCCGCCCGTCGGGCAGTCGGTTGAAATAGAGCAGTCCCAATGGGTACTGCTTCAGCACCGAGTCTATCACGGCCACCTCCTTTTTGCCGTTGTCCTCGGCATAGAGGTAGTTGCGCTGATACTCCGGCTGGATGGTCAACCTGCCCGACAGGCCATACAGTCCCTTCTCCTCCAACTCATTGTACACGAACCCGTCGCACAGTTCGGCAACGGTGTATTGTTTGAGTGATGTTTCCATGGCTAGATTTCATTTAGGCTGTCAATGGCCTCGTCTATACTTGTAACGGCATTGTCGAGTGCGTCGATGGCTTCTTGCATCTGCTCGCCGCGCTCGCTGTCCTGCAAGCCCTCGGGCATGTTGTTGTACTTCTCTTCCTCGTCGTCTTTCATAGACTCGAGTTTGTCTTTGATCTCATTGAGCGAGGCGATGTACTTCGCGATTTCTTTTCTTCCTTGTGCGTTCATAATGTTTTTTTATGTGAGTAAAATGTTCTTCCTGGACGATTTAGCTGCGATGTCGCCTCTCTCCGAGAGGCTGGTGCCCGGATGCCCACCACACTGCGCCTTCGACTTGTGTGGTGTTATGCGCGCCTCCGGCGCGGTGCAGTCTCTCCGAGACTGGCTTGTGGCTATTGCTGATAACCATATATTATAGGTATAGCTGTATCACATGATTTATGGCTGCTTTGTGTCCACAAAAATGCAGGCTGATTTGTCCACAAACAGTGCCGGAGGCACTGAACGCGCATAAAGGCGCACATAACACCGTACAAGCCGTAGGCGCAGTGCGGTGCTGACAACAGTCCCACACAGCATGCCTGTCGGAGACAGGCGACAGGGTGCTGTGCACACAATATTCCGCCCCGCTTATCGTTACCTTCGTATGAGTTACACACAGACCCTGTATCATATTGTCTTCCGCACTCATCGAAGCGAGAATACCATCTGTATCGAATACGAGCGCGAGCTCTATTCCTATATCCTCGGCTTCATAAACAATACCGGTGGCCACCTGTACCGCATTGGCGGTATGCCTGACCACGTACATATCCTCGTATCCCTTCCGCCCACTCTGGCAATGTCCAAGTTTGTACAGAACCTCAAAGTGGCTACCAGCAAGTGGATGAAAGCCAATCCTCATTTCCCTTCCTTTGACGGCTGGACAAAAGAATATGCCGGGTTCACCTACAGCATGCGCGACTGTGGAATGATAGCCAACTATATAGCCCGGCAGAAGGAGCATCACCGTACCGTCAGCTTTGCCGAAGAGTACCGAGCTTTCCTCGTTGAAAACGGAGTTGCCATCCGTGAAGAATACTTCCTTAACGACTGAACCGCTGGGTCGCCTCTCTCCGAGAGGCTGGTGCCCGGGTACCCACCACACTGCGCCTTCGGCTTGTGTGGTGTTATGCGCGCCTCCGGCGCGGTGCAGCCTCTCCGAGGCTTTGTTCACTCCGCTATTGACCGTCATCTGCATGTTGCTTTTTGCGGATGATTATTCTTCTATATAGGACCTTACCGTAAAGGCTTGGCCCTTTGCCACGCCAGATGGGCTTGTCGTCATCAAGACCTACGATGTCGTATTGCTCGATGCAATGCTTGTCGAGGAATGATATTGGCACACCCATCATACCCGTGTATTCTTCCGGTATGGCATCGGAATAGGGCACTTCTATAGCATCGCAATTGTCGTATTGCTCGTATGCGTGCTTCTCCTTGAGGTCTTTGTGTTTGCTGTATTTTAGGTTGTCAGCCATGGTCATTAGTTCCATGGGCTGATGCAGGCGGCCGTGGTCAAGGTTGGTGAACCATACACTTGGAGAGCGTCCGAGTATTTCCCCATTCACAACCTTATATTTGCTGCCGGCCTTGCCGTCTGCAATAAATTTGTCTTGCAGTTCTGCGGGTATTCTGAATAGAATATCCTGGCTCATAGAAGTTTTACCCGTCCACATCCGCCCTGACTTAATATAAGGAAACACCTCTTTGTAGGTGATGCAGTTCTTGTTGCTTATCAGCAAAAACGATTTACCTGTATCTATAATCCAAGCAAAGAACTCGCGGAAAAGCGAGAACGGCGGATTGGTTACAATGATATCCGCCTCGTCGCGTAGCTTGGCAACCTCCTTGCTGCGGAAATCGCCGTCGCCTTTGAGGTAATCCCACTGCAGGTCGTCGATGTCGATGCGGCGGTCGCCGTTCCCATCACGGTCGAGAACAAATATCTTGCCATGGGAGCGGGTCTTCTTCTTGTCGTATTTCGGAGACTGGGTTTCGAATGCCGTCTCGAAAAGCGAGAGCTGCACGCCGTAGCGCTCCTGCTTGCGCTCGATGGCATAGCTGGTGCTGATAAGCTTCTTCAAGCCCAGCCGCTCGAAATTCTGAGCAAAGTATTTGGTAAAATTGCTCCACTCCGGGTCATCGCAGGGCAACAGTACCGTCTTGCCACGGAACACGTCGGGGTTGTAGTCGAGGTATGCCTCCACCTCGCGTTCTATGTCGTAGTACTGAGTGTAGAACTCATCCTGCTTTGCCTCGCGGGCATTAGTCAATGTGGTGTTTGCCATTGTGATTGACAGCCTGTTTGTGCATTGCCATCAATCACTATTGGACACAAGAAAGGTGCAGACCTTTCTATCACATTCACGAGGAGCCTCGCATGAACCCCGTCTATACGCTTAGATAGCCCACACCTATTGGTGCAAACATACTAATTCAGCGTATAGTTAGAGTACGTCCACTCTCCGTGAACTATTATCCAAAATGAAATCTCCAGTTTGCGAGGCTTTTGATTCGAATGTGAATAATAGTAATGCTGTTAATAATTCAATTCATTGCGCTCCCTCTCTCGGAGCTATTTCGGGTGCAAAATTACAAAGTTTTTTCTGAATGGCAAAATATATTTTTCAACGGCTCCCGCCGAATGCACCGCTGCAGCGCAAGGGTATGTGCCGCTGCCGGCGGGCGGTTTTGGCGTTGTTGTGGGCCTGCTGGATGGTGGCGGGCGTCATGGTGGCGCGCTGGAAGCGTTCGTAGACGATGTCCTCGGCCAGGGCGCTGGGGTGCGACAGGTCGGGGCCGTAGAAGCGGTAGTCGCGCAGCTCGTCGAGCACTATCTCGTAGGCGGGGAAGTAGGAAATTGGAAATTGAGAATTGAAAATTGAAACCAATTCCTCCACGGCCAGCAGCAGCGTGGCCTTGCTCACCTGGTTGCCGTGGGCGCCGTCGGCCATGTGGCGTATGGGGCTGACGGTGAGGATGGTTATGAGTTCGGAGTTATAAGCTATGAGTTTTTGCAGCAGAGGCTTCCATCTGCCCACCGTCTCCTCCACCGTCATGCGGCGGCGGGCGAAGTGCCGGGGCGGCAGTTTGTGGCAGTTCGCCACCACCATTCCACTCCCCTCTCCTGCGGGAGAGGGGCCGGGGGTGAGGCTGAATACGTACGCCGTGCCGAAGGTCAGCATCAGCACCCTGGCCTCCCGCAACGCACTGTGCGCCTGGCGGATGCGGCTGTTGCAGGCGGCGAGACACTCCTGTGCCGTGGGGCGCGAGAAAGAGCCGTGGTGGTGCCACGAGTGGAAGAGGCCGTCGTGCTGCACCAGGTCGTCGGACGTGATTTCTCGGCAGTCAATGATGCGCTCCAGCGCCGAGGCCACCGACAGCGGGTTGTAGAGCGTGCCGAAAGGGTTGCGCTCCACGCGGAACCCGCCCTCCTCGAGCCGCGTCCCGATGGCATCGGCAAAACACGACCCCAGCGTAACCACGCCGTCCTCCAGCCCCAGGCTGAACGGCATCGGCGGCACCTCCACACGTGTATACAATTGCGGTGTCATATTCCCTTGCAGTTTGTTTGCTGCGCAAAAATACACACTTTTTCCCGATGGGCAAAAATATTTTTACAAACACAAGTTCTATTTGGTTTCGGGATTGGCAAAAAATCAATATACACAACTGAACAACAACAACATACATAACAGTTGTCCGCATTTGGAGTTTCACTCTGAATGTGGCCAACTTTGGGAAGTAAAGTTACAACTTTGTAGTGTCTGCCATGCACCCGCGAAAAAAATCCTTCTGATTGCGGAAACATTCGTATATTTGCAGTTGCAAAAGAGACTGACAGAATGTCGACACATAACCATAACTTGTTGATTTCCACCCCCCCCTGTTTCGGAGAGGCAGGAGGTAAGCATTTTGGCAGGTGCATCCACAGAGCCGCCCCGACCGCAGCCATGCGGTCGGGGCGGCGTTCCCTTTTTGGCAATTCATACATACAACCATTTTTATCAACAAATTAAAAAAAAAGAACAGATGAAAAAGACATTCAGACTGATGGCCCTGGTGGCCATGACAGCGGGACTGGCCTTTTCCTCCTGCGACAGGGACGAACCTGTCAATCCCATTCCCGACAACCCGACTCCAGTCAATCCCGTGGATCCCGACCCCGAAGACCCCACTGCCGAGTGGGTGGACCTCGGCCTGCCGAGCGGCCTGCTGTGGGCCACATGCAACCTCGGTGCCAGCAGCCCCGAAGGCTATGGCGACTACTACGCCTGGGGCGAGACCGAGACCAAGAGCTACTACGACTGGAGCAACTACCGCTACTGCAACGGCAGCGAAGACCAGCTGACCAAGTATTGCACCAACCCCGACTACGGATACAACGGCTTCACCGATGACCTGACCACCCTGCAGGACATGGACGATGCCGCTACGCATGCACTCGGCAACGGTACCCGCACTCCTACCATGGCCGAGTGGGACGAGTTGGAAGACAACACTACCAGCACGTGGACGACCATGAACGGTGTCAAGGGCCGCAAGTTCATCGCCGCTAACGGCAAGTCCCTCTTTCTGCCCGCCGCTGGCGACCGCAGTGATGGTGAGTTTAACAACGCGGGTCTATACGGCCCCTACTGGTCCTCGTCGCTCCTCTCGTACGCCCCGCTCGCCGCGTGCTACTTCAGTATCACTCCGGACGGTCAGAGCATGGGCGGCAGAAGCCGCTGTATCGGGTTCTCCGTCCGTGCTGTGCGTCAGAACTAACCCTTGTTCCCACGGACACGGGGAGAATCCACTCCCGAACCAAAGACGAAGAGAGGAAGAAGAGGATACCTTTTATATACTGAAAAACAGCCTGTTGCATAGGGGCAATATCAGGCTGTTTTTCGGTTTTTGCGCAAAAAATTCGCTAGGACTTCGGAACCGGCTTAACGTCGTGTACCCCAGCCAGTTGCTCAAGCACGGGGATAATTTCGCGTACCTTCACCCGGAGTTCGTCGCTGCCCATGGTGAGCTGCAGCCTGCGCTCGGGGTCGAGTACCACGGCCTGCAGGGGTACCGTGCCCTTGTGCCGCTTGGCAAGTCGCTGTAGTTCAGTGCAGAATGCCTCGTTCACATCGGACAGGTTTATCTTGAATCCCAGCTTCGCCGTGTACTTGTCCAGTACACCGGAGAGATTCATCATGCTGGTTATCTTGAGTTTGGTGAATGTCTTTTCGGCACCGGTCTTCTTGTCGTTGTAGCGGCTGGTGCGCACAATACCGCGGCAATAGATGAAGGTGTCGTCGAGAAAGAAGTTGCGGAAGTCGGTGTACTCCTGTCCATAGAGCTTGAGTTCATAGCTGCCGCTGTAGTCGTCCAGCACCATGCTGCCGAAGGGGTCTCCCTTGGCCTTGCTGACCATCTCCTTGACGCCGGAGACCATGCCCGCGAAGCGCAGTTCACGCCCTTCGAGAGCTTCGAGGTTGTTCAGGGAATCCACGCCAATGTTGGTGAAAGTCTTCACCTCGTAGCGATAGTCGTCCAGCGGGTGGCCGCTGAGGTAGGTGGAGATGACCTCCTTCTCGTGGCGGCAGCGTTCGATGTTGGTCAGGGGCGGCACCTGGGGAACTGTCGGATGTTCCTCCTCGGCCAACTCGCTGCTCATGCTGAATATAGACATTTGGTTGGAGGCGGCACCGTCCTGACGACGGATGGCCCAGCGGACAAGCTGGTCAAGATAGGTGGGGGTGGTTTCAAGGTCGTTCTCCTTGTAGAGGTACTGCGCGCGGTGCATTTCTCCCACTCCGTCGAAAGCCCCGGCCTTGACCAGCACCTCCATGTTCTTCTTGTTGATGGCGTGCATGTCCACGCGCTTGAGGAAGTCGAAGATGTCCTTGAAGGGGCCGTTCTTGTCGCGCTCGGCAAGGATGACGCTGCTGGCGGCCTCGCCCATGCCGGAGATGGCCTGCAGACCGAAGCGAATCTTGCCGTCCTGGTCGACGGCGAAGTCCATGTCCGAGTGGTTCACCGAAGGGGCGGCCACCTCTACGCCTTGGCGACGGCAGTCGTCCATGAGTTCTGTTACGCGCTTGATGTCGGTCTGCGCCGAGGTCATCACGGCGGCCATGTACTCGGCCGGGTAGTGTGCCTTGAGGTAGGCCGTCTGGTAGGCCACCCACGAATAACAGGCGGCGTGGCTCTTGTTGAAGGCATAGGAGGCGAACTTTTTCCACTCCTCCCATATTTTCTTCAGCACCTCCTTGGGGTGTCCGTTCTTCTCCCCTCCCTCATAGAAGAGTACCTCCAATTCGTTCATCTTGTCAATCTGCTTTTTTCCCATGGCCTTGCGCAGGGTGTCGCTTTGGCCACGGGTAAAGCCTGCCAGCAAGCGGCTCAAAAGCATGACCTGCTCCTGGTAGACGGTGATGCCGTAGGTGTCCTTGAGGTACTTCTCCATCACCGGCAGGTCGTACTCGATAGGCTTGCGACCCTGCTTGCGGTCGATGAACTCGGGTATGTTGTCCATGGGACCCGGACGGTAGAGGGCGTTCATGGCGATGAGGTCGTCGATGACATGGGGCTGCAGCTCGCGGAGATACTTCTGCATGCCGGCCGACTCGAACTGGAACACCCCCACGGTATTACCCTCGCAGAAGAGCTTGTAGGTCAGCTCGTCGTCCAGCGGCAGGTGGTCGACGTCCACCTCTATGCCGCGCCCTTTCTTGAGCATCGCCACGCAGTTCTTGATGATGGTGAGGTTCTTCAATCCCAAGAAGTCCATCTTGATGAGCCCCACATTCTCCACCACATGGCCGTCGTACTGGGTAACCAACTGGTTATCTATCACGCACACAGGGGCAATGTTGGTTAAATCCTGTGAGCCAATAATGACACCGCAAGCGTGTATTCCCACTTGACGGTTGGTATCCTCGAGTTCAGAGGCGTAGGTGAGCATTCGCTTTATCTTCTCGTCCGCTCCCTCCATGATTGCCTTGAGCTCAGGCACATATTTGTAGCAGTTCTTGAGGTTCACCTTGGGGGATTTCCCCTTCTCATCCTTGACGTTATCGGGGAAGTTACGGTCAGGGATGTAGCCCTTGAGCCTATTGACTTCGCCAAGTGGTATCTTCTCCACACGCCCCACGTCGGCAATGGAGCTCTTGGTGGCCATGGTGCCGTAGGTGATGATGTGGGCTACGCGCTCCTTGCCATATTTGTCTGTTACCCAGTCGAGCACCTTGTCGCGCCCGGAGTCGTCGAAGTCCACGTCTATATCGGGCAACGAGATGCGGTCGGGGTTGAGGAACCGCTCAAACAGGAGGTCATAGCGCAGGGGATCCAGGTCGGTAATCCAAAGGCAGTAGGCCACGACAGATCCTGCTGCCGAGCCACGGCCGGGACCGACAGAGACACCCAAGTCCTCGCGGGCGGCACGGATGTAGTCAGAGACGATGAGGAAATAACCTGGGAAGCCCATGGACTTGATGGTATGGAGTTCGAAGACTATCCTCTCCATTACCTCTTCCGAGAGAGTGGCTTTGATATCCGACAAGTCTGACTGGTCTGACAAGTCCGCCCTGTCCGACAAATAGCGCTTCCGCGCCCCATGCCACACGAGGTGTTCCAGATAGTCGGCCTCGAACTTGATGCGGTAAAGTTTGTCATAGCCACCCAGGCGCTTGACCTTTTCCTCGGCGGCCGCGCGCTCCATGACCACCTCGCCTTTCTCGTTGCGAGTGAACTCATCGAAGAGATCCTCCTCCGTGAAACGGGCGCGCCACTGCTCCTCGGTGCCGAAACTCTCGGGGATGGGGAACATGGGCATGAGGGGGTCGGAGTCGATGCTATAGGTTTCCACCTTGGAGGCGACTTCCAGGGTATTCTCAAGCGCCTCGGGCAGGTCGGCGAACACCGCGGCCATCTCCTCCGGACTCTTGAGCCACTCCTGCTTGGTGTAGTGCATGCGGTTGGGGTCGTCGTAGTCCTTCTGGGTAGCCAGGCAGATGAGGTGGTCGTGAGCCTCTCCGTGGGACTCCTCGACGAAGTGGGCGTCGTTGGTGGCTATGAGCTTGATACCGTGCTTGTGGGCAAGAGCGATGAGATGGGGTTCGACCTTTTTCTGCTGGCGGTAGGTCTCGGTGTTGGCGTTGGGCTTGTCGGTGGGATGGCGCATGAGCTCGATGTAGTAGTCGTCGCCGAAGCGCTCCTTGAACCAGAGCACCGCCCTCTCGGCTCCTTCGAGGTCGCCCTTGAGCAGCAGCTGCGGGATTTCGCCGCCGAGGCAGGCCGAGGAGACGATGAGGCCCTCGCGGTACTGCTCCAGCACGTTGTGGTCGATGCGCGGACGGTCGTAGAAGCCGTCGGTGTAGGCGATGGAGGAGAGTTTGCAGAGGTTGTGGTAGCCCTGCAGGTTCTTGGCCAAGAGAATGAGGTGGTGACCCGAGCGGTCCACGATGCGGTCGCGCCCGTTCTCGGGGTTCACCTCGCGCAGGTTCTTGTCCTTGTCGTAGAGGGTGCGGCGGGCACAGTATGCTTCGATACCGACAATGGGCTTGAACAGCGGCTCGCCCGCCTCGGCGGCCTTGCGGTTAACCTTGTCGGCGGTGTCGAGGAAATCCTTGATACCGAACATATTGCCGTGGTCAGTCAAGGCCAGGCTGTACATACCGCAGCGGCGGGCCTTGGCAATAAGGTCGGGGATTTTCGACATACCGTCGAGCATAGAGTAGTGCGAGTGCACGTGGAGGTGGACGAACTGGGGCATAACTGCGGGACGTTTTACACTGATATTAAACAACAAGCGGAGGCCGACCCATCGGGGTCGGGAATGCAAAAATACGCAAATTTTCGGCTCACAAACCGATTGTTGATAACTATTTTTTTGCGAACAATAGGAATATTTTACGTACCTTTGCATTATACAATGTGCAACAAAACAGGTATTAACCAATTAAAAAACAAACGATTATGAGACAAAAACTAGTATCTTTAGCCGCAGCCATGCTGCTTGCGGGAGGACTGATGGCGCAGAATGTGCAGGTTACACCCGTGCAAATCGGCGAAACCACTGCCAACGGCTACACCATCAACATGGACAAGGACATTAAAGTGGTCGAACAAGCGATGCAGAAACGCCTGAAAGAGGCCAAGCTCAAGACCTCGAAGGCCAAGCCTTTCACGGCATGCATGAACCAGACGTTCCCCGACATCTCGGCGGAGCCGGTAAACTTCTACTACAAACTGGAGGAGACCGGCAAGAAGAAAGAGCGCACCACCGAGCTGACCATTTGCGTAATCCCCAACAACCTCATCAGCAACCAAGAGGCCCTGCAGGCCAACGTGAGGAGGTTCGTGGAGGGATTCCCGCAGTATGTGGCGCGCGTCGAGGCAGGCAACAACATGGATGCCGAGCTGGACAACCTCAAGAAGGCACAGAAAGAGGTGGAGAAGGCACAGGACGAGCTGGCCAAACTGGAGAAGGACATCAAGAAGGCGCAGGACAACATCGCCTCGAAGAAGAAGGACCTCGACAGCTACAAGTCGAAGATTGAGGCCACCGAGAAGGACATAAAGGACATGGAGGCGAGCATAAAGAAGGCAGAAGAGCAGAAGGGTCCCGCGCAGAAGAAGATAGAAGCCGCGCGTGATGAGGTGAAGAAGCTCGAGGCAGAGGTGGAGAGGTACCGCAAGCTGACCGAGTAGCCACGAGGCAACGGCCCGTCAATACGGGGCGGCGCGCATGGCGCGCCGCCCCGTATTTCATCCCCATTCTCCAGGAACGGCAGGGAATTGGTGGGTGTTCCCTTAATGTTCTCTTAATGTTCCATTAATGAATACATAAACTCCGTGCCGATTTGAACCGAAATCGATTCAAATCGGCCCATCACGCCGGTGGTGGAAAAAATATTTTTGGCGGTGTCGGGAAAAAGTTGTATTTTTGCAGCCTGAAAGCCCGCCGAGAGTTGGAGGGCCGAATTTAAAGGAATATTAATAACAAGCATTACTATTATTTCGCGTGTACCAAAGTGTGGCAACCGAAGACTAACGCTACGAAATAATAAGTATGGTGTACGATGAGTACACTCTACTCCATAAATAATAGGATGCTCGCACATTGTGTGAGTTTCTTATTGGAGTAGAGGGTACGCCACACACCTGGTACACGGTAGGAAACTCCATTTTTTACCGTGTGTGTCGATTGATAGCAATGCACAAACGCTATCAATATGGCAGAAAAGAAAAGCTTTCGAGATGCCAAGAAAGCAAAACAGGACGAGTTTTACACACAACTCGTAGACATAGAGAACGAACTGAAGCATTATCGCGAACATTTCCGCGGCAAGACAGTGCTTTGTAATTGCGACGACCCGCGGGTGAGCAACTTTTTCCATTATTTCAGCTACAATTTTGAGCAGTTGGGGTTGAAGAAACTGATTACCACCTGCTATAAGAATCAGGAGCGCGACCTTTTCAGCCAACACGACTCGGAGCGTGCTATTTGGTTGGAGTACACGGGCGACCACAATGGCAACCGTATTCCTGACCCGGAAGAGATTGGCATCAACTACTTCAAAGGTGACGGCGACTTCCGTTCTCAAGAGTGTATCGAACTGCTGAAGCAGGCTGACATTGTGGTTACCAATCCTCCTTTTTCTTTGTTTAGAGAATATGTTGCGCAATTGATGGAATACAATAAGAAGTTTCTAATTTTAGGCAACCAGAATGCAATTACATATAAAGAGATATTCCCGTTAATCAAAGATGATAGAATATGGCTTGGTTCAACGTTATCTTTTGCAAAGTTCAAGGTGCCCAATTATTACCAAGAGCGTAGTAGTCGTTTCTGGATTGATGAAGATGGGCAAAAATGGCGTAGTTTTGGTAATATTTGTTGGTTTACAAATCTTGATGTAGCGAAACGACATGAGAATTTAATTCTTTACAAGAAGTATTCTTCTGAAAAATATCCCCATTACAACAACTATGATGCAATAAATGTAGACAAAACTACGGATATTCCTATTGACTATGATGGCGTGATGGGTGTACCAATAACATTTTTGGACAAGTATAATCCTGCTCAATTTGAAATTGTAAAGTTTCGAAAAGGTGACGATGATAAAGACCTGTCTATAAATGGCAAATGTCCATATTTCAGAATCCTCATCCGCCGTCGCCACCGACCCATCCCCTACTCGGTGGATGAGGAGGAGGCGATGCCGATGGCTGCAGCATCGTAAGCGCATGAAAGGGCAAGGTCGACACGACGTGCCGGAGGCACGTGACTTTGATAACACCGTGTCGGGACGCCACGAAGAGACAGTTTCGCGGACACCGCACTGCGCCTGCGGCTTGTACGGTGTTATTGAGATTGAGCCCCTTTGGGGCTCCGCCACAACAGGAGTGAATTAACAAAAACGACATATCATTATGGAAATAACATTACACCAAATCAAGGTTCGCGATCTTGTGGAAGGTTACCTCGACAGCGCCGAGGACGGTGTGCGCGCCTACGGCGGACGGCTCGACGTGAGGCCGCCCTACCAGCGCGAGTTTGTCTACGGCGACGACCAGCAGCATGCCGTCATCGACACCGTCATGCAGGGTTTCCCACTGAATGTGATGTACTGGGCTGTGCGCGACGACGACACCTACGAAATCATCGACGGCCAGCAGCGCACACTCTCCATCTGCAAGTTCCACAACCGAGACTTCAGCTACATGATGCGCTACTACCACAACCTGCAGGACGACGAGCAGGAGCGCTTTCTGGACTATGAGTTGCAGATATACATCTGCTCGGGCACCGACAGCGAGAAGCTCAAGTGGTTCAAGACCATCAACATCGCGGGCGAGGAGTTGACTGACCAGGAGTTGCGCAACGCCGTCTACGCAGGCTCGTGGCTGACCGATGCCAAACGATATTTCTCCAAAAGCAACTGCGCGGCCTACAACATGGGGAAGAACTACCTGCAGGGCGAGGTGAAGAGGCAGGCCTACCTCGAGACGGCCATCCGCTGGGTGTCGAAAGGCAACATTGAGGTCTACATGGGCAACCACCAGCACGACGGGAACGCGGTGGCGATGTGGAACCACTTCTGCAGCGTCATCAACTGGGTGCAGGCCCTGTTCCCGAAGTACCGAAAGGAGATGAAGGGCGTGGACTGGGGGCGGCTGTACGACAAGTACCACGAGCAGGTCTACGCCCCTGCGGCCTTGGAGCAGGAGGTGGCTCGGTTGATGCAGGACAGCGACGTGCAGAAGAAAAAGGGAATCTACACCTACGTCTTCTGTCACGACGAGCGCGAATTGGGCATCCGCACCTTCGACGACAACACGCGGCGCGAGGTGTACGAGCGGCAATTGGGGGTATGCCCCATTTGCGGAGAGCATTTCGCCATCGAGCAGATGGAGGCCGACCACATCACGCCGTGGTGCCAAGGCGGAAGGACGGTGGCGGAGAACTGCCAGATGCTGTGTCGAGAGTGCAACCGCCGCAAGAGCGGGAAGTAGCCTTTGTCAGCGCTGTTTGACGGAGGAGGCGCCGGAGGTGTTGCAGCGGTAGTCGGGTCGGCAGCCGTCGCCGGGGGTGCCGTAGGTGAGATGGCTGGCGCCGGAGAGGTCCACCTTGACCAGGTCGCAAACCGTTACGTCGGCATGGCTGGCGCCGCTCACTTCGCCCTCCACCCGCTTGGTGTCGAGGTTGGTGGCGTCGAGGTGCGAGGCTCCGGCCAGGTCGATGTCGAGTTCGTCGGCCGTACCCGAGAGGATGGCCTTGGAGGCACCCGAGGCGTCAATGTCGACCTCCCGGGCCTGCACCTCGGCGATGAAACGCGAGGCTCCGCTGAGGTCAAGTGCCAGTTCTCTGACCACCAAGGGTTTCTCTGATACAAAGCGCGAGGCTCCCGAGAGTTCCACCTCACGGAGACCCTGGTACGGCAGGTGTACGCGGAGGGTGCCGACGTTCCTGTAGTTTCCTGGTTTCAAGCGTATCTTCAGCGTATTGCCATCCACACGGAAAACCACGCGGTCGTGGAGTTCCTCGGCCACGAAGATGCGGGGCTCGACCACGGTGTCGCTCATCAGCACCTGGAAGGCGGAGGAGACCTCAATCTGGTTGTAGGGGCGGTCGAGGGCGTAGGGGCGCCCCACGGCGTCGCCATAGTCGCCGGTGTAGCTGACGAGGCCGTCATCACCATTAACCTTGATGTTGAATGTGCAGGCCGAAAGCAGGAGACAGAGGAGGGTCAGGAGGGCAGCTCTTTTCATGGCGCTAGGCTTTGAGTTTTTTGTAGCGGATGCGGTGGGGGGTGTCGTCGCCGAGACGTTTCTTGCGGTTCTCCTCGTACTCGGTGTAGGAACCCTCGAAGAAGTAGACCTGCGAGTCGCCCTCAAAGGCGAGGATGTGGGTGCAGATGCGGTCGAGGAACCAGCGGTCGTGGCTGATAATGACGGCACAGCCGGCAAAGTTCTCGAGACCTTCTTCCAGGGCGCGCATGGTGTTGACGTCGATGTCGTTGGTGGGCTCGTCGAGCAGCAGCACGTTGGCCTCGCTCTTGAGGGTGAGTGCCAGGTGGAGGCGGTTGCGTTCGCCGCCGGAGAGGACGCCGACCTTCTTGCTTTGGTCGGTGCCGGTGAAGTTGAAGCGGCTGATGTAGGCTCGCGAATTGACCAGGCGGCCGCCCACCTGGAGGTTCTCGTTGCCGCCGGAGATCATCTCGTAGACGCTCTTCTCGGGGTCGATCTCGGCGTGCTGCTGGTCGATGTAGCCGAGTTTGACGGTCTCGCCGACCTCGAAGGTGCCGGTGTCGGGCGTTTCGATGCCCATGATGAGGCGGAAGAGGGTGGTCTTGCCGCAGCCGTTGGGGCCGATGATGCCCACGATGCCGGCGGGCGGCAGGCTGAAGGTGAGGTTTTCATATAATAGTTTGTCGCCGTAGGCTTTGCTCACGCCGTTGACTTCAAGCACCTTGTTGCCCAGTCGCGGCCCGTTGGGGATGAAGATTTCCAGGTTCTGCTCCTTCTCCTTGACGTCCTCGTTGAGCAGGCGGTCGTAGGCGGCCAGGCGGGCCTTGCCCTTGGCGTGGCGCGCCTTGGGGGCCATGCGCACCCACTCCAGTTCTCGCTGCAGGGTCTTTCTTCTCTTGCTCTCCTGCTTCTCCTCCATGGCGAGGCGGGCGGTCTTCTGCTCGAGCCAGCTGCTGTAGTTTCCCTTCCAGGGGATGCCCTCGCCGCGGTCGAGTTCCAGAATCCATCCGGCCACGTGGTCGAGGAAGTAGCGGTCGTGCGTTACGGCGATGACGGTGCCCTTGTACTGCTGGAGGTGCTGCTCCAGCCAGTCGATGCTCTCGGCGTCGAGGTGGTTGGTGGGCTCGTCGAGGAGCAGTATGTCGGGCTCCTGCAGCAGGAGGCGGCAGAGGGCCACACGGCGACGCTCGCCGCCGGAGAGGTTTTTCACCAGCTGGTCCTCGTCGGGGCAGCGGAGGGCATCCATGGCGCGCTCCAGTTTCTGGTCGAGGTTCCAGGCGTCGTGCTGCTCCAGCAGCTCGGTGAGTTCGCCCTGGCGGGCGATGAGCTTGTCGAAGTCGGCATCGGGCTCGGCGAAGGCATTGTTGACCTCCTCGTATTCTCGGAGCATGTCAACCACTTCCTGCACGGCCTCCTGCACCACCTCGCGCACGGTCTTGCTGTCGTCGAGTTGTGGTTCCTGTTCGAGGTAGCCGACCGAGTAACCGGGCGAGAAGACGACCTCGCCCTGGTAGTCCTTGTCCACGCCGGCGATGATTTTCATCAGCGACGACTTACCGCTGCCGTTGAGGCCGATGATGCCGATTTTGGCTCCGTAGAAGAAGCTCAAATAGATGTCTTTCAGTATCTGGCGGCTGGGGGGGATCAGCTTGCCCACGCCGACCATCGAGAAGATGATTTTCTTGTCGTCTGCCATAGAGATTAATGTGTTTGGAGACAATAACGGAAGACGGGCGACAATATTGTGCCGCCCGTCCACGATGGTGTGAATAGCCGCAAGTTACGGAAGGGCGTCGAGCACATCTCCGCCCTCATACTCTGTGCCGTCCCATTCGCCGCCACCGTCCAGATAGACATTGCCCAAGGTGCAGCCGCTGAAGGTGCAGCCGCTGTGGTTGATGTTGCTGTACCAGCTGCCGATGTATTCGATGGAGACACCGTAGCGGGCACTGCTGCCGAAAGAGCATCCTGTCATGGAGAGTTTGGAACCCACACGGATGTAAAGGCAACTCTGGCTGGTCCAATCATCACTGGCACCGCCGCGCTGGATCTGCACGTAGTTCATCTGATTGCCGTTGCGTGTGCTGCTGAAGTCGATGCCGTTCCAGTTCTCGGTGTTGTTCTCGCAGCGGAAAACGATGGGGTTGCCAGCCGTGCCGTTCATCACGATGCCGCCGGAGATGCCGAAGCTCTCATTGGGCTGCATCTCGATGATGGTACCGGCCTCGATGGTGAGGGTCTTGGGGCTGTCGTATCCCACACTGCCCAGGACGGCATAGGGGATGCCGATGGCACGGAGGGTGAGATTCTCGCTTTCGGAAGGATAGCCCCAATTCACTTTAACGCGGTTGTCGCCATTACGGGTGAAAGTGTTGCCCGTTCCGATGTTCTTGCAGATGTTGTTGATGCTTTCCGTATAGATGGGGCAGCCGGCGCAATTCTTGATGACATTGTTCTCGAAAGCGGCCAGATAACCATCCTCTTCCAAAACGAGGCCAGTTTTGAGACCACCATCGAGAGTGCAATGCTTCATACTGAGTTTACCACTGACATTGACCACACCCCACCATTCAATATCATCAGCGCTACCGCCGCGCAGGAACTGGACGTACTCGAACTGGTTGTCGTTGCGCTTGCTATAAATCTTAATCCGGTCCCAGGAGCCGTTGTTGGGGTTGTTGGTGGGTCCTTGGAGGATGATGGGCTTGTCAGCCGTACCGACCATTTTCAAGCCGGCATTCTCGCCCACCACGATAGCACCATTGACGTTGGTGAACATGATGGTTACACCTGGGTCAATAGTAAGCAAGGCGTTGCCGTCAATGTCAAGCACACCGTCGATGATATAGTCCACCGCAAGTCCGCGGTCGGGCCATGTTACATTCTGGCTAATGGTTCCGCTCATCTGCAACGGGTCGTTGCCTCCACCGCCCGGATTGTCGCCGCCTCCGTTGGGGTCGTTGCTGAAGGTGGCGATGTAGGTGGCGTTGGCGGTAACGGTAACCGTGCGCGGGTTGGTGCGGTCGCCGTCCTGCCAGCTGATGAAGTAGTAGCCGGCAGCCGGAATGGCGGAAAGGGTGGCGGTGGCTCCGTCGGCATAGTTTCCGCCGCCGGTTACCGTACCCCAACTCTCATTGTTGCTCTTCACCGTGATGGTGTACTCTTTCGTACAGCCCACAAAGGCCACGGCGGCCAGCAGGGCTACGGTCATAATTTTAAGCTTTGCTTTCATATTGTTTAAATTAAAGGATGAATTATCGGCACGACAAAAAGGGAGACACGCCCGGAAGCGCTCCCTTGAAGGTTGAATCATGTGAAACGGCCAGACTCCTCCCTACCCATTCAAACCGGCCGTATGGGGTGGGGGTGGGGTGGTAAATTACTGTGCTACAGTGTATTATAAAAGTATTCATAAACAATGTCTTTCTGCAAAGGTATACACTTATTCCGAATCTGCCAAATATTTTTTTCTATTCCACAAACTTGATGTCCTTGACGTTGAGTTGCACCTCGGTACGGCCGCGCCAGTAGTTCTCCTCAAGGCTGTAGCAGAGGTCGAACCGCTCGCGGCGTATGCGCGAGATGCACTCGCCGAACTGGAAGGCGATAGCGGGGTAGGGCTGCGAGCGCTCGGCGATGGGAATAGCGTTGATTTTGAGGTGCTTCAGACCCACCACACGGGCGTTGCCGGTATCCACCAGTTCGCGGGTAACGAAGACCGGCACATTGTTTTCCGGCCCGAAGGGTGCGAACTGCTTGAGGATGCGGAGAAACTTGGGCGTAATCTGCGAGAAACCCAGCTCGGCATCGATTTCCACCTCGGGCACCGCCTCCTCCTCGCCGAGGTTCTCGCGCGCCAACTGCTCGAAGCGGTCCACGAAGGCGCGCATGTTCTCCTGGCGGAGCGAGACGCCGGCGGCACTCTTGTGGCCGCCGAAATGTTCCAGCAGGTCGGCGCACTTCTCGAGGGCCAGGTGCACGTCGAACTCGCCGGCCGAGCGGGCCGAGCCGGTGATGAGGTCGTCGCTGCCGCGGGTGAAGACGATGGTGGGCTTGTAGTATGCCTCGACGATGCGGCTGGCCACGATGCCGACCACGCCGCGGTGCCAACCCGGGTCGTAGAGTACCAGCGACTGGCGGCCGCGGTAGAAGGGGTCTTGGTCAATACGCCGCTTGGCCTCCTCGGTGGCGCTGGTGTCGAGTTCCTTGCGCTCAAGGTTGTAGCTGTTGATGTCCTCGGCCAGGCGACGGGCAATGGTGGGGTCGTCGGTGAGCATCAGGCGCACCGAATCGAAAGCCGAACGGATTCGGCCGGCGGCGTTGATGCGGGGACCAACAAGGAAAACCAAATCGGTGATGGTGAGCTCTTTCTCAAAGTAGCCGGTCTTGGTTTTTTCCTCCGTGTCGGCGGCTGGGTCTACCTGCTCGGGGCGGCGCTTGTCCACATGGCCGTATTTGAGGATGGCTTCGATGCCGACACGCGGGCGGGTATTGAGCACACGAAGGCCGAAGTAGGCCAGCACTCGGTTCTCGCCCATGATGGGCACAATGTCGGAGGCGATGGAGACCGCCACCAGGTCGAGGTACTTCAGCAGGCGCAGCTTGAGCTCTTCCTGCCGCTGGCGGCGCTGTTCGTCGAGTTGTTCGGGCAAGTCGCACAGACGCACACCGAGCCGCTGCTCCAGATGCGCCTCGACGATTTTGAAGCCGATGCCGCAGCCGGAGAGCTCCTTGTAGGGGTAGGGGCAGTCGACCTGCTTGGGGTCGAGCACGGCCACGGCCTGCGGCACCTCGTCGCCCGGCAGATGGTGGTCGCCGATGATGAAATCGATGCCGAACTGCTTGGCATAGTCCACCTGTTCCATGGCTTTGATGCCGCAGTCGAGGGCGATGATGAGTTTGACCCCCGTCTCGCGGGCGTAGTCGATCCCCTGCGAGGAGATGCCGTAACCCTCGCGCTCGCGGTCAGGGACATAAAAATCAATGTTACGATCCAGCTCCTTGAGGTAGGAGTAGACCAAGGCGACAGCCGACGTGCCGTCGACGTCGTAGTCGCCGTAGACCATGATGCGTTCCTGTCGTTCGATGGCTTCGTTGATGCGGGCGATGGCCTCTTTCATGCCTTTCATGAGGAAAGGGTCGTGGATTTGGTCCAGCGACGGGCGGAAAAAACGACGCGCCTCCTCAAAGGTGGTTACGCCCCGCTCCACAAGCAGGGTGGCGATGATTTTGTCAACGCCCAACGATGCCGCAAGTTTCTCAACAGTCTCTAAATCATAATCTTCTCTAATTATCCAATGTTTTTCCTTCATATTTTTCTGGCCGTAAAATTACGACTTTTTTCCGATATGGAGAAAAAAACTTTTCAACCAGTCAAGAAAAACGGCAGAAATAGGAAAGAGAACTTTCTCCGAACGGTCTTACCATACGACAGCGATTACAAGGAAAAAATGGGTCAGGAAAACATGCTACTTTTCAAAAAGTGGCCATGAAGGCAACAAGAGAAAAACTAGCGGACAAGGTGGCGGCGGTAGGTGCGGGAGGCGTACCAGGCGGCGGCGGCGAGGGTGGCCAGCAGGAGAAGGGCGGCGAGGGTCAGTTGCCAGGCGGGCAGGCCAAAGGGCAGGCGCAACAGGGCGGCAGCCGGTGCGGTGAGGGGTATGAGGGTGAGCCACTGCGCCAAGGTTCCCGAAGGATTTCCTGTCAGCAATGGGATGAGCATCAACACAATGAGCAGCGGCGAGAGCACCAGCAACACCCATTGCAGGGCATCGGAATCGCTGTCGAGGCGGGCAGCGAGGGCGGCCAGCAAGGAGCCGTAGAGAAGGTATCCCAACAGGAAGAAGAACAAGAACATGGAGGCTATCAGCGGCAGGTTGATGGCGGTGAGCCCCTGGACGGTGTCGTCGACAAGGGAGACGGGCGTATTGTACTGAGTCGTGGCCTCGGTGCCCTTGGTGGCCAGCGAGCGGGCGCTCTGCTGCTGCCGCGCGGCGGCGAAAAGGTCGGGGTTGGAAGCCTGGACGGCACCGATGGCGGCGGTGGTGAGCAAAGTCCAAAGCATCAACTGGATGATTGCCGTGGTAGCCACGCCGCTCACCTTGCCCACCATCAATTGCACAGGGCGTACCGACGAGGCCATCACCTCTGCCATGCGGGTGGACTTCTCCTCCTGCACGGCGCGCATCACCTGGACACCGAAAATAACGAGCGCCAGCACGATAAGTACCGCCAGCACCGAGGCAACCACCGTCTTGACGGCGGCGAAACTCTCGCGGCCGGTGGCGGCATCCTGCGTGTGGAGGCGCATGTGGGTACCCTCGACGGAGCGGATGACGGCTGGGTCAAGCTGGTAGACATCTTCAAGAATGGCGTTGCGCAGCAGCATCTGCAACTGGCTGTCGATGAGGGCCTGCAGTGCCAGCGGCGGTGTTCTGCTGCGGTGGTAGAGGAAGGCGTCGCGAGGGATGGTGGTTTGGCGGGCGGGAATGAAGAGAATGGCGGTGGCGGAGGAGTCGGAGGCCAACTGTCGTCGGGCATAGTCGAGGTTTGGCATGGCGCGGAACGCGATCTTGTCGGTGGGGCGCAGAGCGTACTGGAAAAGGCCGGTCTCATCGACCACCAGCACCGTGGCCTCGCGGTCGGCGTGTCGAGCGGCGAACACAGGCAGGGCATAGAGAGTCGCCAACAGCACAGGCACCGCCAGGGTAAGCACCCAGAAAGCGGGGCGGCGCAGGCGGTAGCGCAATTCGCGGGCGAGGATGAGGAATGTCTTCTTCATAGCCGTAAGGTGTTGTCGCACAGGTCGTCGGCGGCCTGCAAGTTATGGGTGGAGAGGAGTATGGCGGTACCGGCGGCCTTGAGGTGCAGGATTTCGCGGCGCAACATCTCGGCATTGTCGGCATCGAATCCGGAGAAAGGCTCGTCGAGGATGAGCAGTCGTGGGCTGTGCACCACCGAGGCAATGAACTGGACCTTCTGTTGCATGCCCTTGCTGAGTTTGGAAACGGGACGGTTCCACCAGTCGGCAACCCCGAGGCGGTCGAACCACTCGCGGGCGGCCTCCTCGGCGGCGGCCTTGGAGAACCCCTTGAGGCGGGCGAGATAGCAGATCTGCTCGCCAGCACACATACGGCGGTATAGGCCACGCTCCTCGGGGAGGTAGCCTATACGCTCAAGGTCTTGCTGCACAATGGGATGTCCCTCGAAAAATACCTGTCCGCTGTCGGGTTCCAGGATGCGGGTGATGATGCGCAGCAGCGTGGTCTTGCCGGCACCGTTGGAACCCAGGATAGCCAAAGCCTGGCCTCCGTCGAGCGAGAGGCTGATGTCGGAGAGGACACGGTGGTCGCCGAACGATTTGGAGACAAGTTCTACCTGGAGGAGCGCCATGGGAGTTTGATTATGAGGGTTTCTATGGCCAATGCCAGCAGGGCCAGCACAATGCACCAGTGCCAGAGCGGGGTGCCGGAACTGCGCGCGCGCAACTCGCGGTCGAGGGGCTTGGCGGCGTTGCGCACCACCGCGTAGCCTTCGCGGCCGGCCATGCGGTCGGCCACCTCGCGGGGTGTGAGAAAGGTGAGGTCGGACTCGAGGCGACTGTAGTTGAACGCCAAATGCTCGCCGGCCAGGCGGTAGTGTCCAGCCAGCGTTATATCGCCGTGCGGCACCATGACGCTGCGTGAACCCATGCGGCGGATGTCGGGCAGGAGTGCGAAGGTGCCATTTGCCGAAAAGAGTTGGGGCGGTGAGGATGAAGGGTCGTAGGTTCCGCGCAAAGGTACGGGGTTGTGTTCTCCAAGGGAGAAAGCGGCTGGCAGATGGAGCTGGCTGTAGAGAGCCATATTGTAGAGCGTGGGTACAAAGAGAGCCTGCGAGACGAGGTCGGTCCACTCGGCCGTGAGCGGCATGGCGAAGAGGTAGATGCGGCCACTGCCAAACGAAGTGGTGGAAAGCAGGGCATTGCCGTCCGGACAGGCGATGATATTTTGACTCACCGCCTGGGCGGTGGCCATGCGGTAGCGGCCTTGCACCGTGGGCATCTCCAGTTCGTCGCTGCTGGCACTGAAGACATTGCGGTAAAGTCTGGCGGCTTGGTCGACCGACACGGCCTTGGCCTCGCCCTGTTGCCAGGCGTCGAGGCGTGGGGCACGAAAGAGAGAAAGCAGGTGGTTGAGGTCGGCGGCATCGGCATTGGCGGCAGGCACGATGGTGAGGGTGCCTCCCTGTTCCACCCAGTCGGCCAGCCGCTGGGCGTTCCCAGAAGGGAGCGAGTGCGGCTCGTTGAGGACGATGAAGTGGAGACTGTCGAGGTCTGGGGGAAGGCTGCCAAAGGAATAATGGACGGCCGGGTCGTCGGTGAAAAGTCTTTTCAGGTGGGGGTTGGGTGTTCCTGTGCCGACCTCGATCATGCAGACGGGCTGGCCGGCCTGAAGCGTAAAGTAGTAGCGGTCGTCGAAGGTAACGGGGTGGTCGCTGATTTCCACGTGGGCGTCGAACCAACCAGCGCTGTCGAGGGTGAAGCGCAGCGCGGCCTTGGCGGCTGTGCCAGCGGGGATGTCAAGGGTGGCCACGGCACGCTCACGTCCATTGACAACAAGCTTGAGGGGTATCTTCTCGGCATCGCGCGAGCCATTGTTGCGAACAGAGACCTCGGCGGAGACTGCACCGCCTACAAAATAAGCCGGGGCATCGAGGCGCAGGGTGTCGATATATAGGTTGTCTGTGGCCACGGCCTCGAGGGGCACCAAGGTGGTGAGCACGAGGCTGTCGGTAGCCAGACGGTCGAGATCGGCGGCAGCGGCCTGGAAGTCGCTGACAATATAGGCATGACGGTTGCGGGCTCTGCTATGGTTCATGAATTCACGCTGACGGGCCACCACCTCGCCGAGATGGGGGCTGGCGGGCGAAATCTGCACAGCATCAAGGGCTTCGTGGAATTCCTCGCGGGAAAGCCACTGGAACTGGTCGCCGAGCAGGTCGGCGGTGAGCAGCTGGAAGCGGTCGGAGGAGCCATAGGCGGAAGCCACCTCGCGGGCTTTCTGGCGGGCTTGGTCAAGCTGGCTGCCCGAGGCGGAGCTGTTTTCCATGCTGAAGGTGTTGTCCACATAGACACTGACCACCGTGGCACCCGACTGCAACACCCCTGCCTTGCCGGGGATGGAAGGGCGTGCGAAAGCCAGCACCAGGGCGGCCACGGCCAGCATGCGCAGCAGCAGCACCAGCCAGCGGCGCAGGGTACTCTGGCGGCGACTCTCGGTGCGGAGTTCCTCCAGGCGGTCCACATTGGAGAAGTAGACCTTGCGGTGGCGACGGAAGTTGAAGAGATGGACGGCAATGGGAATGGCCAGTGCCAGCAGTCCCCAAAGGAATAACGGCTGGGCAAATATCATTCAGAGCCTCCTTTCTTGCGGCTGAAGTGGGTACAGAGGTGGCTGATGCCGCACTCGCCACAGCGGGGCTTGCGAGCCTGACAGACGTAGCGGCCGTGGAGGATGAGCCAGTGGTGGGCGGTGGAGAGCTTCTCCGGAGGTATGTGCTTGACCAGCTGCTGCTCGGTCTGCAGCGGTGTCTTCGAGTTGCGGGTGAGACCTATGCGGTTGGCCACACGGAAGACGTGGGTGTCCACCGGCATGGCAGGAAGGTCAAAGACCACGGCGGCCACCACATTGGCCGTCTTGCGGCCTACTCCCGGAAGGCGTTGCAATTGGTCAATATCTGAAGGCACCTGCGAGCCGAAGTCGGACACCAACATACGCGCCAGCCCGGCCAGGTGCTGGCTCTTGTTGTGGGGGTAGGATACGGAACTGATGTAGGCGAAAATCTCCTCCGCACCGGCGGCGGCCATGGCCTCGGGCGTGGGGTAGGCAGCGAACAATGCGGGAGTTACCATGTTGACCCGCTTGTCGGTGCACTGGGCAGAGAGCACCACCGCCACCAACAACTGGAAAGGGGTCTCGTAGTGCAGCTCGGTCTGTGCATCGGGCATGGTGCGCTCGAAGTGGTCGATGAGCCGGTCGTATCGCTGCTGGAGGGTCATGGCTTGGCGGGTTCGAGTGAGACAATGACGGGGTAGTGGTCGGAGAGGCGGGTGCGGATACGGCGGTAGGAGAGGGTACGCAGCCGATCGTTGCGGAACACCATGTCGATACGGAACCGGGGGAAGCCGCCGTGGTAGGTAGCACCCATGCCGCTACCGCAGTCCAGATAGGTGTCGGAGAGATGGTCGGAGAGGCGCGAGTAGAGCCAGGAGGAGGGGATGTCGTTCATGTCGCCAGCCACGATGAGCGGTACCGAACACTCGGTTACGATGGGCTTCAGCAACTCGTTCCACTCGGATTCGTGCTTGATGACGGTCTGTTTGGCCTTGCGGAGGGTGGAGCGCGAGGTGGTGTCGATATGCCCACGGCGCATCTGCGCTATCTCCTCGTGGTCGGTGGCGGTGAAGGAGTAGGAGTCCATGTGGACACAGCAGAGGCGCATCGGCTGATCGCCGTGCAGGAACTCGACCATGACTTTCTGTCGGTCGATGGCCTTCACATAGGTGATGGGGTTGCGGGAGAATACGGCGGTGCCGCGAGGACGGTCGCCATTGAGGCGCGATCCGATATGGTGGTTGTAGCCCATCAGCACGAGGCTGTCGGTAACGGAACACCCCTTCGGGTCGGTATATTCCTGCAGGCAGAGCACATCGGGCCGGTGCTCGCGGACAAGGCCGAGGAAGAGGCGGGCCACGCTGTCCCGCGGCTGGGCATCGAACTCGGGGCCGCCGAAGTTGTGCAGGTTGTAGGTCATGAGGACAAGGCGGCCGGGATGGTCGTCGAGCGAGGGCACTTTCGAGGTGCCGCCGAACTGGAAGAAGCAGAAAAGGACCGAGTAGCGCACGGCGATGGCGGCGGCGGAGATGAGGAACGGCCAGCGGCGCGCCAGCAGCCAGCCGACCACAAACAGCAGGTTGATGCCGAGCATGGGCAGGTAGGCGTAGGCGGCGACGGACGGAAGCACGCTGCGCGAGGGCGCAATCGACCCCGCCAAGGTGGTGAGCAGCAGCGCAACGGCAACCAGAACATTGAGTATCAGCAGTATGGAGCGAACAACTTTCATAAATATCAAGATGCAAAGATACGCATATTTTTTGTATTACCAACATGTTTTTTCCCCATTTTTCGCACCACGCGGCAGGGAGTCCCTAGATACTCCCTAGATACTCTCTTAATGAATACATAAACAAAAAACCGCTATGACCCACTTCCCGTCCGAACTGTCCCATTCGGAACCAAAAACCGATTTCAGGCTGAAATGCCGCCATGTCGGAAAAAAGTTGTAATTTTGCAGCCGCAATGAAACGATACGCACTGATAGGCCGACGGCTGGGGCACTCGTGGTCGCAGCGGTGGTTCGAGGGGCTTTTCCGGCACCTTGGGCTGGCTGACCACTCGTATGTGCTGCACGAGATGGCGAGCCTCGACGGACTGCGACAGTGGGTTGAGCATGAGCGGATTGCGGGCTTCAACGTAACGGTGCCATACAAGCGGGACATCCTGCCGTTGCTGGACGGTCTCGACCCCGTGGCGCGCGAAATCGGCGCCGTGAACTGCGTAACCGTGGAGGGTGGCCGCCTGGTCGGCCACAACACCGACGCGCCGGCATTCCTCTCCACCATCTCGGACCTGCAGCTCTCTTCCGCCCTCATCCTCGGCACCGGCGGCGCGGCACAGGCCGTGGCCTGGGCATTGCGGCAACTGGGAGTGGAACACCTCTTCGTGAGCCGCAACCCACAGGGCGACAGGCAGGTATCCTACTCGGCACTACCCTCTGCCCACTACCCACACCCCACTCTTCTCGTCAACGCCACCCCCGTCGGCATGTACCCCGACATCGACACCACCCCGCTCCCCGCCGATTTCCCATTTTCAACTTTCAACACTCAACTCGTCTACGACCTCATCTACAACCCCTCTCCCACCCTGCTGCTGCGCCAGGCCGCCGCCCAAGGCGTCCCCACCCGCGACGGCCTCGCCATGCTCCACCGCCAGGCCGAACTCGGCTGGGAACTGTGGAACGGGAAACAAAAAAAGGAAGACTGAATCGTCTTCCTTTTTTCCGGTGCCCGGAACAGGACTTGAACCTGCACATCTTTCGATACACGCACCTGAAACGTGCGCGTCTACCAATTCCGCCATCCGGGCATCTGCTTTTAGTTGTTTGTTTCAGGGTGCCCAGGACAAGACTTGAACTTGCACGCCGCGATCGGCACTACCCCCTCAAAGTAGCGTGTCTACCAATTCCACCACCTGGGCATTTCTGCTGCTAAAAGCAACCTTTTATCTCTTAAAAGCGGGTGCAAAAGTACGAACATTTTCGCAACTGGCAAAATATTTTTTTCAAAAAGGGTGTTTTTTGTACCTAGGGCACTGATTTCCAAGGGTAGTTATTTTTGCCAAAAAGAGGCCGGCGGGCGTTGGAAACGCTCGCCGGCACGGGTGGTTTCGTTAAAAATCGCTAATCTTCGTCATCGTGGTAGATGGTGCGGCTGAAGATGTCGAGCCAGCCGGAGACGCGGGCCGCGTCGGTGCCCACACGGTACTGGAAGGGGGCCAGGCCCTCTTTCTCCACTTTGCGCTGCTCGAGGGGAAGCGCCTTGACAGCGTCCTCCCATGTGCCATCGGAACTCTTGACAACAAGTTGCGATGTACCGAGGTCGTAGTCGAAGAAGTACCAGTGGTCTTTGCCGGCCTGGACGTAGAAGACCATGTTCTGGCCGGTGCGGGTCTGCTTGATTTGGGCCTTGAGGTTGACCTGCACACCCAGCGGCTTGTCCCCCACAGCCACGAGACCCACCTTGCCGTCGAAGTAGTATCCGAAGCCGGGCTGGTACTGCCACTTGACATTGTCGAACAAGAGGGTGGAGATCATGGCTGCGGGCATGCGGTCGAGAATGCCGGTGCCACTGTAAGCGGCGTAGGCGGCGGCGCCCTTGTCGGCTCCGAGGTGGTGCATCAGGGCGTGGCGCATCTCGGCGTTGGTAGTGGCGCCTAGGGGCGTAAGACGGAGGTCTTCCTTGAGGTTCGTCTGTAGCGACGACACGACGCTGGAGGCCAGTGGGAAACTGATGCCGAAGACGGTGGTGAGGTAGTCCTCCGCATCGCTCCTCAAGCCCACCGAGGCAGTACCGTAGGCGTAGAAGGTGGCCTGGGTACGGCGCATGGCGAAATTGACCGGGCCTTCGCCCTCGACGACACACTCGTCGGTGGAGAGTGTAAGGTAAGGCGACACGACGGCATCGGGATCCTTGACCTTCTCCTCGGAGGCAATCATGTACTGCTTGCTGCCGCCAAAGTAGGTGAGTACGCCATGGGCGGAGAGGAGTTCGTTGTCGGCCACTTTCTCGTTGGTAAGGAAGGCGGCATGGGGCTTGAGGTCGCTCTTGTCCATGAGGATGGAGGCGGCCAGCCGGTGGCCTTTCCAGTCGGTGGGCAGCTCGGGCACAGTAACGCGGATATGCTCGGGGTCGGTGTAGTCGGCATAGGCCAGCAGGCCGAGTTGGTCGTCGGGGATGCAGGGCTGGATGAGACGTACACCGCCCTCGAAGAAGAGCCACTTGCGATTGCCCTCGGCGCGCACTTTGCCGGCGAAGCCGAAAGCTGAACTGAAGGCGAACCTGGCGTCGTCGCTGATGTCGCCTTTGGCCACCGTGGTGCCGTTGGCCACGCTGATGTCGGAGAGGAAGAGGCGATGCTTCTTCTGCAAGTCGTCGATGTAGTCGATGTAGCCCTTGCCGGTGTAGGAGTGGGCGCCGGCAACAAGCAGGTCGGCCTCGACAATGTGGTGGTAGGCGCTGTCGCGGTTGGCGACGAGCTGGGCGTTGTTGAGCACACGCATGGCACCGCCTTTGTTGACATGAACAGTGTCGGCAGCGGGGGCGATGGCGGCATCGGCCACGTTGATGAGGTAGACCCCCTGGCTGGAGAGGTCGCCTATATCATATTTATATACGCTGCGCAGCGAGTGGTAAGAGAGCTGTTGCTGGGCGGGGTCGGTGCTGACAAAGCGTACGCCAGGCATGTCGGAATCCTTCTTCAAGCGTTGTCGGATGTCCATGCCGTCAAGTCCCTCGGAGGTCTGGCGGGTGGAGTTGAGCAGGTCGAGTTCCTTGCGGTCCATCTCCCACGAGAAGCGGTCGGCCCAAGCCTCGTACTTGACCAGCTGGAGTTGGGTACGGGTTGGTCCGGTGGAAGACTGGAGGTCGGCACGGCGGGTGTCGTAGTTGACGTTGGAGGCGACATTGGAGGCCGAGAAGGCCACGGCGTTGAACTGGGTGCTGCGGAGAGTGAAGTTGGACACCTTGGCTCCCATCTCGCGCGAGGCTAGGGCAAAGTGCTGCGACTCGAAGGTACCCTCCTTCACCTGTGCGGTGCCGGCGGCAGAGGCGCCTTTGGGCATCAGAGCCACGCGGCCGCGCAACGAGGCGTCGCCGCGGTACAGGGAGAACGGGTGCCCTTTGTCGAGGGTGGCCACGGCCATGGAATCCTGGTAAGGCAGCCAGTGCATGGAGGCACGGCCGTTGCGGATGTCGGGGAAGCCCTGCTCCTCGCGGACACTGAAGGTGTCGGTAACGGCCAGCATGGAGTCAGGCAGGAAGAGGAACTCCTTGGAGGTGGAATGGGAGGCGAGGTAGTCAAGGTCGCCGTTGCCGCGCAGGCCATGATGGTCGAGGGAGATTTTTTTGCTGTATGTACCCTTACCTCCGTAGGCGGGATAGCCTCCGGCGGGTGTTTCAGTGCGGAAACCGAGGTAGTAGTCGCGCTGTACACGCAAGGGCTCCTTGATGTCGGGGAAGATGCCTGCCGAGGTAAGGACACCGTTGAACTGGAGGCTGTCGGTAACGAAATCCAGCATCTGGGTGATGGTGAAGGGGTGGAGGGTGTAGTAAAAGCGGTCGCGCACGTACTGGCGATTCTGTATCTCGGAGCGGTCATAGTAGACGAAACTGTTCTCCGTGCTGTTGAAGATGGGATATTCTTTGTTCTTTTCGAGGCCGCAGTGGTTGTCAGGCTTATCAACCGCCAGTGTACCCACCAGGTTGATGAGCGGGGTGCGGATGAGCTGTTCCAACTTGTCGGGCTGCTTGAAATCGGGCACGTAGAACTCGAAGCGTTCGATTTTGGGGAGGTTGAAGCTGAAGCTGTCGTAGGAGAAGTCGGCATCCTTGACAAAGAGGGTGAACTTGCCGACGGTGATGCGGCCGGAGAAGTGGAGGGTACGGTTCTGTCCCACGGTAACCATGCTGCCGGAAAGCGAGTCGGGATAGACCACCACCGACTGGCTGTCGGAGACGATGAACGGGCTGACACCACGGATGTGGAGGCGGCTGTCGGCCAAATCCAAACGGGCATTGCCGCTGGTGGAATGGGACTCCAGGGCAATGGCATCGTAGTCGAAGCCCTTGCTGCGGGTGTATGCCTTCTGGTAGTCGACAAGTTTGTCCTTCACTTTTACCCGTCCGGTAATCTCATTGAACGAGACTAGACCATTGCGAGCCAGGTTGTGTATCATGAGCATGGTCTGGCTCATGTCGAGGCCGATATGGTCGGAGAAACCCTGTATGCCAAATTCAAATCCCTTGCTGTCAGCATACCTGTAGACCCTCATGACAGGACTTTCCTGGTCAATGCCCTGAATCTGGCGATATTTGGTGTAGGTGTAGTGGTTCGATGACTCGAAGGTGTTCGTGGCCAGTGTGCCGGAAGTGGCCAAACTGGAGAAGAGCACTTCGCCGCTTTCCATTTTCCAGACAAGGTTCTCGCTGTAGATGTCCAGCTGGTGGTAGGTGTCGATGTATGGGCTGTAGAAGTTGCGTTTGGGGTCATTGACCATCACCACCTGCTTGTCGGCCGGCACATAGCGAACCGTGATGCCGGTATTGGTGATGGAGTCCTCGGTACCAATGAAGAGGGCAACCGTGGCATTCTCGGCCAGCATACGTTGTGGTGTGATGGTGAACTTGAGGGATGTTACCGCTAGGCGTGGGGTTCCGCCATGGTTGAAAATGAGGCGCGCCGGGCTCTTGCTGGAGGCGGTGATGAACTTGGAACCGTTCATCATGAAAGAGCCGCTGTAGTCGACACCGGGCATGATGTCCTTGATGACGAAGTCGCGCTGGTAGGAGCGGAAGCGGGGGTAAGCGTACTTTTCGGAATCCATAGCGGTGGATAGAACCTCCTCAACGCGGCCGGGGATGGGGGTCTGAAAATAGCGGGCATTGACGAACAAGACGGAATCTGCCTTGAATTTGGGGAACTTGGTTTCCGCCCGATAGGAGGTGAGATCAGCATAGCAGTCGGTGGCAGGAAGGCCAGTACGAACCCAGTCCACACGGCCACCCTGCCCCTTCCAAATGTTCTCCTTGTAGTCATAGACACCTGTGGTGGAGTGAATAACGCTGTGATCCTTGGTGGAGGAGTAGTGGAGGTCGGCCGGGGTGTCGAAGCGGGTCAAGAGGGTGCCATTCTTGAGTTCGAGAGTGAACTGCGCCTTCCCGTCGAAACGCCATTCGGCGGAATTGGACTTGTAGAGTGTACGGTCGGTGAGAAGCCCTTGGCAGTAATCGGCATACTCGACCACGGACTTGCCCTTGGCGTTGCGCTTTTTCAAGGCCTCGAGCCCCTGCAAGAAAACCTCGAAATTGGCGCTGCCGCCAGGGGCGGAAGCCCACGCGACGAAAGTCCGGGTGAGGTCGGCAAGTTCGGGATTGGGCTTGAGTTTGGCCTTGACAGCATAGGTGTAAAGGTCGGCAATGCGCTGCTGGAGAGATCCCGAAAGAGTCGCATAGACCGGTTTGAAGGCAGCCACGGTTTTGCCGTTTTCTTTCTGCTTGTCCTTGTCGGAAGTGGACTTGTTCATGTACTCCAGCAACTCGTCGGACAGGTTGGCGGCGGAGAATTCGACGGTCTTGGGTTTCTGGGCTGCGGCAGCGAGGCCGAGGAGAAAGACGAAGAGGAAAGTGATGTGTCTGCGGGTCATCGTGTATTGTTATTGGGGAAATATGGGTTAGCCGAGGGATGCTTTCAACTTCTCGGCATTTTCGGCCAACTGGAGTGCCTCTATACAATCCTCGATGTTGCCGTCCATGAAGTCGGGCAGGTTGTGCATAGACCAGCCGATGCGGTGGTCGGTTACACGACTTTGGGGATAGTTGTAGGTGCGAATTTTCTCGCTGCGGTCGCCGGTGGCCACCATGGTCTTGCGCTTGGAGGACATCTCTTCCATGTACTTGTTGTATTCACGCTCGTAAAGGCGGGTGCGAAGCAGCATCATAGCCTTCTCCATGTTCTTGATCTGCGATTTCTGATCCTGCATGGAGACGACGATGCCGGTAGGTACATGGGTGAGGCGGACGGCAGAGTAGGTGGTATTGACCGATTGTCCGCCGGGACCGGAGGCACAGAAGATTTCCTTCTTGATGTCGGCGGGGTTGAGCTCGACGTCGAACTCCTCGGCCTCGGGCAGCACCACGACACCGGCAGCGGAGGTGTGAACGCGGCCCTGGGTTTCGGTGGCGGGTACGCGCTGGACGCGGTGGACACCACTCTCGTACTTAAGCAGGCCATATACACCGTCGCCGCTGACGGAGAAAGTGATGTCCTTGTATCCACCGGAGGTACCTTCGTTGAAGTCGGTAATCTCGACCTTCCATTTCTTCTTCTCGCAGAAGCGTGTGTACATACGAAACAGGTCGCCTGCAAAAAGGCAGGCTTCATCACCGCCTGTGCCGCCGCGGATTTCCACCACCGCATTCTTCGAATCCTGCGGGTCGGCGGGAATGAGCAGAAGGCGTATCTCGTCCTCCATGATGCCACGACGTTCCTGGCTGGCAACGAGTTCCTCCTTGGCCATGTCGCGCAACTCGGGGTCTTTCTCGGTCTCAAGCAACTCCTTGCACTCGGCAATGGTGGCCAGGAGCGATCTGTAGTCGTGGTAGGCTTTCACCACGGGCTGCATATCCTTGTAGTCTTTCGACAGCTTCACGTAGCGTTTCATGTCCGCAGTAACCTGCGGGTCATTCATCTGCTGTTCAATCTCCTGATAACGGGTGTAAATGGCTTCTAATTTGTCTAGCATGTAATTATGATGAGTTTTAAGGACGTTAGGGTCATTAGCGGAGAAGGGTAACGGTTCCGCGACCCGTGTAGGTGCGGTCGGGTTCGACAGAGGAACTGTAGCGATAGGAATAGACGTAGGCACCCTGCGGACAGATGCGTCCGTCGTCGGTCATACCGTCCCATCCCTGCTCAAAGTCGGTGCCATGATGCACCAAGTTCCCCCAGCGGTTGAAAATCCAAATCTCGAACTCCTGGATGGGAATGGTGGACACGAAAGCAAAACGGTTGTTGATGGGCTCGTCGGGCGTGAAGACATTGGGAATCCACAAATTGTAGGCCAGCACCGGCAACCAAACCGTCGTGTCCGCGCAGCAACGCTGCTCGTTACAAGTGTGGAGCGACACCGAAACACTGTCGCCATTCACCGCAAAGGTATGCTCAATGCGCTGTCCCTGATCGATTAACCCGTCCGAAAATGTCCACTGCGAATTACCTCCATTCGGCGAACGATCCTCCAACAGCAGCGTCGGATTGCTAATGTCCACATACGGTCGGTTCGTAACAATCGTCGGAACAGGATACTGAAGCACGGCAATCTTGATGCTCGAATTGTTCTGCACACACCGCGATGCCTGCGACGGCACTACAGTGTACGTCGTCGTACTCTGCGGGTACACCACCACCGTATTTCTTCCCTGCTGCGAATCAAGTGAAGTGTCGGGCGGTGCCGCCGACCAGATCGGATTCTCAATCCCCTCCGCCGTCAGCGTTACAGGATCGCCCGCACACACTATCGAGGCATCCACACTGGAATTGATGGACGAATTGCCCAACACATTTACCGCCGCACTCGTCGTAACCGGACACAGACTGTCCGTCGTCGTCGTCAAAGTCAGTGTCTGCGTACCCACCGGCGGACGCCACATAACCGTGTCCCCTCCGTATACCACACTGTCCCCCAAATGCCACACTTTCTCCAAACCCCGCACATCCTCGCACGTCGCCACCACACGCTCACCCTCGCACAGCGAATTTTCAGAAAGGCTAATCGGCAAACCATGTCCCTGCAGCGCACGGCAAACCACCGAAGTCTCACTACCGCAATCCTTGCCGAACACTTTCACACGCATCGTAACCTTGTAGTAGCCATCCTCGGGAAAACGATAGAAGACATCATCCCCCCACAGCGTGTCCAGCACCCCGCTCCCTACACTGTCGCTATAGACGATCCAGCGCGTCGAATCCGTGTCAATCGGATTGTTACCATAGGTAACGCTCTGGTTGTGGAACGAAACGCCCAAGTTGCAGTCCGTTGTCGCGTCAGAAATGTAACGGATGTACGGGCTCGGCTTCCCATTCTCCACATTTGCGTATATCTTCGAGGCAAAAGGCTTGTTCGGATCCAGGGCCGAAGTCATCACACACATGAACGTCTGCTCCGCCGCCGTGTCCCCGGCGTTCGGACCCGCCGAAAGAATAAAATCGTTCAACGTCGGCATATACCGGTTATCCGTACTCGTTGGCGACACCTGACGGAAAGGCACCGTCTCCATATAATCCTGATCCAACAGGCGCTGCTCCGGACCCGTCGTACACACATACCATGTGTAGCTCAACAAACCCTCCGGTGCCGCCAGCGTGTCTATCGCCTGCGATCCCGCATCCGCGCAACCCGACGAACTGATTTTCATCGGACGATAGTCCCCGGCAATGTACGCATAAATCGGATCAACATCGTAGATGCAGTCCGAAGTGTACATCTCGATGCGAACCGTCTTGTACAGGAACTTGTTCAGACTGATGGCCACCTTCGCCCACGGCTTGTACACATACTTGCACGTAGTCGCACTGCAGTCCGGGCCTCCCAAACGGCCCACCACCCACGGCGGGCCAGGCACCCCGGACATCGGGAACTCCGGTGCCGACACCTTGAACCACAACGAATCGTTAATCGGTTGGTTCGCCCACGTATACGTGATGTTCCCCTCCGCATCCTCATGCTCCTCCCGCAGAACCACACGGATCAGAAACTCGCCCGCCTGGTACGCCTGATGCGGGTAGCAGCGCGCCACCACCGCATAGTTGATGAACAGCAGGGCATTCTCCGCCGTAACACGCATCGTGTAGAACAGCGCCTCCGCACCCTTGTTCGTACCCGGCGCCCACGAAATCGAACCCGCCGCATTGCCCGTCGCCCGGGGATCTCCCAGACGAATCGACGTAACATAGCCCGGAGCAATCCTCGGCATACCCACACCCGCACTGTTCACCGTAAACTGGTCTAACCCCGCATTCTCCGAAGTGATAATCTGGAAACGCCGGTCGTTTGCATCCCACAGGCTACCGTCGTTGCAACAACTGATGCCACCGTCCGCACCCGAATTGCGCGAAGCATTCACAATATTCGCATGCCCGGTAATATCTTGACAATTCGAAGCCGCGCACGTCGACTTGATGTAGTAGCCCGTCGTAGTGTCCGTAGTCGACGACGCGTTCACCCGCTCACCCACACGCGCCGACCAGAAACACAGGTTGCTACCCGAATTGAACGTTGTCGGATTCCGGAACCCGGGAGCCGGATCCTGACCCCAGGCTCCCTGTCCCCCGGCAACCAGCAGCCAGCATCCGGCAGCCACAAAACACAGTCTTCTCTTCATAACCAATGCTATTATAATATCTTTTATGGTATCTATTTATTCCCAAAACACAACAACTCAAAAAACAAACAATTATTGTACCCTAAAACACTTTTTTACCAAACCGTTCACCGTCGGCGACACACGCCATCCATACACCCCTCCCAGTCCCAACAACAAAAACACCACAGTCTTCACCCCGGACCACAGCAACACACCACCCACTGACATCTCACCACCACCGCCAACCACCCATTTCCACCCCACATCCAGCAACAGCAACCCACCCATCACCACCACCACCTTCAGCTGCCCCCGCGAAAAAAGGCTCACCCCCAGGCGAACACGCAAATACAAAAGCAACAGCACAAAATACACCCCGTACGCACACAACGTCGCCAGTGCAGCACCCTCAATCCCCATCCGTGGAATCAGCAACCCGTTGAACACAACCGCACCCCCCGTCAGCACCGCCACGAAAAACAAACTCCGTGAATATCGGTTCGACAGGCCCAGAATATCCGTCCCAATCGAAAGCGACGAATTCATCACCTTCGCCAAACCCAGGATGAAGACCACCCACGCCCCACCCGCATAGTCCGCCCCGTTCGGAATCACCGCGAACAGTGCATCCACATTGATCCAGATCAGGACAAACACCATCCCGCTCACCAACAACTGGTGCAGACTCACCTCCCGCCCCAGCCGCTCCACATCACCCCAACGGCCCTCCTTCACCGCGGCAGCCACCACAGGCCGCGAAATCGCACCCAGCGAACGGTACGGCACCTCCACCACATTCGCCACAAAAGCCGCAATCGTATACACCCCCGTCAGCGCCAAACCCACCTTCGCCCCGATGAACAGCGAATTCATCAGCGGAATGTTCCCCGCCAGCACCGTCGCCGCCATCAACAGCGAATAGCGCAACATCGCGCCCCACTGCCCGCCTCCCAGGAACGACCAGTCGACCCCGAGGACACGGAACCCCGCGCCGCCCACCTTCACCAAATAAAACAGATTCAGCAACATAGCCAGTCCATAGCTCCCGCAAAACAGCCACACAAACACATCCAGCGAAACCCACCCCCAACCATACAGCAAATACGCCACCAAGTTGAACAAACGCACCCCCACCTCGCGGACCATCTTCGGCACCGAGACCCGCATCAGCACCGACGCCCCCGCCTCATACACACCCACATACAGCGCAAAGAAAGTGATCATCGGCACCAGGTGGAAATAATCCGCCAGCAGCGGGGCTTTCCTCGAGTACGCCTCCAGCAACGGCCCCTGGAAAAGCAGGAACACCACAGCAAACAGCGCGAAGCCCGCCAGCGACAGCAGGGTCGCCAGGCCGAAGATGCCGTGATGGGTCCGCCCGTCCCGGAAATAAGGGAAAAACTTCACCAGCGACTGGCCGCTGCCCATCATCGCCAGCGACGAGAACAGCACCGCCGCGTCGATCAGCACCCGCGTCAGGCCGATCTCCTCCTGCGTCAGGTAGCGGGTCAGAACGAAAAAAGAGACGTAGAACCCGATCGCCACACCCAAATAGTTGGCAATCGCACCCTTGATACTCTGCCGTGCAATGACACCCATACGCTACAATATGCTAAATCATTGATACCCAACAGTAACGCAAAACACCGGATTTTATTGTGCCGCAAAGCACCCTCTAGGTACTCCCTAGATACTCTCTTAATGAATACATAAACTCTGACGCGATATGACACCTTATCGTCCCACCGGGAGCCGCCGTCCGGCGAGGCGCGAAAAAAAAGCAATCCGTTTCAAACTGAGAGCCGGCACCTTGCGAAAAATTCCCTGGTCGCCAGAGGCGGCGACTACCGCGCCACAGTCCTCGTGCAACTCAACGTCGAGTTCCTCTTCCACCAACTCAATGTCTACGGCATCATGAATAAAAAGCCCTGCCCCAATGCGTTTTTTCCTCTCCGCATAAATTTTTTTCACATTTTGCCCTCCATATCGGCAAAAATTCGTATCTTTGCCGCTCCATGCAGTGGCGCCCAAACCCATTGGCACCGCGCCATTTCGTTGGTATACACTGATTTGCAAACAAAATAATAAATAAACATAGTACAATGAAACTCTATCAGACCCAGGACATCCGCAACATCGCCCTCGTGGGCGGCGCCAAGAGCGGCAAGACCACCATGGCCGAAGCCATGGCTTTCTGCGGCGGCCTCATCAACCGCCGCGGCACCGTTGACGGCAAGAACACCATCAGCGACTACCGCGACATCGAACTCGACCGCAAATACTCCGTCGAGACCTCCCTCATGTACACCGAGTTCGGAGGCAAGAAGGTGAATATCCTCGACGTGCCCGGCTTTGCCGACTACCAGGGCGAGCTCGTCAGCGCCTTGAGCGTGGTCGAGGCCGCCGTCGTCGTCGTCAACGCCCAGAGCGGCGTCGAGGTCGGCACCGAAATCGCCAACCGATACGCAGCCAAGCTCGGCACCCCCATGATCTACGTCGTCAACCACCTCGACGCCGAGAAGGCCAACTTCGACGACGCCGTCAACCAGCTGCGCGACTTCTTCGGCCCCAAGTGCTCCGTCCTCCAGTTCCCCACCAACGCCGGTCTGGGATTCAACCAGGTCATCGACATCGTGGCCAACAAGATGCTCACCTTCGCCGACGGAAAGACCACCGAGGCCGACATCCCCGCCGAGTACGCCGACCGCGCCGAGGAAATGCGCATGGCTCTCGTCGAGGAAGCCGCCGCTGCCGACGACGCCCTCATGGAGAAATACTTCGAGAACGGCGACCTCACCCCCGAGGAGCTCTCCAAAGCCCTCCGCCTTGCCATCGACAAGCGCGACCTCTTCCCCATCCTCTGCTCCTCCGCCAAGGAGAACTTCGGCGTCAACCGCCTCCTCGAATTCATCAACGACAACGTGCCCGCCCCCTGCGACGTGGCCAGCCCCAAGAAGACCAAAGCCGGCAAGGAACTCAAGAACAGCTCCGCCAACCCCACCGTCGCCTTCGCCTTCAAGAGCGCCAAGGACAGGAACCTCGGCGAACTCACCTACCTCCGCATCTTCGACGGCGAACTGGCCGAGGCCCAGGATGTGGTCAACGCCTGCAACCAGAGCAAGGAGCGCGTCAGCCAGGTCCTCCTCTGCAGCGGCAAGAACCGCCAGAAGGTCGAGAAGGCCTGCGCCGGCGACATCGTCTGCACCATCAAACTCAAGGATGTGAAAATCAACCACACCCTCACAACAGCCAAGAACACCGACGACGAGGTGTGCGAAATCGAGTTCCCCGTCCCCATCTACACCGTCGCCGTCAAGGCCGCCAACAGCAACGACGACGAGAAAGTCGGCGCCGCACTGAAAGACCTCTCCACCTACGACCGCTCCCTCACCCTCGAGAACAGCCGCGAGCTGCGTCAGGTCATCCTCGGCTGCCAAGGTGAACTCCACCTCAACACCGTCAAGTGGTACTTCGAGAACCAGTACAAGCTCGAAGTCAACTTCACCGCCCCCAACATCCCCTACCGCGAGACCATCACCAAGAGTGCCGAGGCCATGTACCGCCACAAGAAACAGTCGGGCGGAAGCGGCCAGTTCGGCGAGGTACACATGCTCATCGAGCCCTACTTCGACGGCATGCCTGCCCAGACCAAGTACCCCATCCGCGACACCCAGGAATATCCC
>CACZLT010000005.1:0-14008 GCA_902782185.1 uncultured Bacteroidota bacterium
CACCGCCTCGGGAATTGTCAGTGTGGCGGTGGGTAGGTTGTGTAGAATGGCGAGTGTGAATTCTGGTTTTTGATTCTTGGTTTCCGAGTTGTGTATTTCACTGGCCAGCAGCACCGTGGCTTCGTAGTTGGGGTTGCTTTCCACGGCCTGCTTCAGGGCCGATAGGTCGGGGTGTGGTGCCGCGCCGATGATGGCCACCTGTTGCCGGTTGTCGATGACATCCACGTAGAATGCTAGGTGGTTGTTCCCCATCGGGGACTCTTCCCGGATCTCATCCAGGTACACGTCATAGCGTTGCAGGCCGGTCTTGTCGCCGATTGGGATGGTCAGGGTGCGGGTGGTGCTGAAATGGTTGTCGGTGTAGGTGATGGATTGGATGGCCACGGTTCTGCCGGACGATCCGTTCACCCACAGGTCGGCTTTCTGACCCGCCAGGCCCACGGCGTTGACCGTTACCTCGACGGTCATCTCGCTGTTTCGGTAGGCGATGCGGTTGGTGTGCAGGTGCGAGAGCCAGGCGTCGTTCCGCTGTGTGGTGTCGCCCACGGCCACGGTGTAGACAGGCATCCCCAGCCCCTCGGCCACGGAGACGGGGCTTTGGCCGCGGTTGTGGAGACCGTCGCTGAAGAGTACCACGGCGGCGGCATCGCGCGGTACGTCGAGCAGTGCCCCCAGGTCGGTATGTTCTGGGTTGTCATTGTTCGAGGTGTATAGGAGGCGGAAGTCGCCCTCCAGTTGGTTCTGGAGTTGGTCTGCTGGGATTTCGTCGCCGGCGCGGTGCATCGCCGAGACCGAACTCGACCGGTCCTCGGCCAGCTATCGCGCTCACCGCCGCGAAGCGCAGTGCTGCCAGCCCCCACTGTAGTCTGCGGCGGAAGGGGTTTTTGCCCCAGAAGTACATCGCCGCCGCGTAGGCCATGCCTGCCAGCAGGCACAGCAGCACAAAATACCAAGGGTAGTCCAGTGTCATGGGTCGTGTGGGGCTTTAGTTTCCGTATATCAGTGTGCCGAACCGTTCCGGCGCGAAGCGTTCCTGCGCCACGCGCATCAGATCGTCGGCGGTGAGGGCCATCAGGTCGGCCTCCATCTCCTCCAGGCTGTTCACGTGGTCGTAGCAGAGGTAGGCTTTGCCGATGCTCTGCATCTCGTTCATGCCGTAGTCGTCGTTGATGGATATCTGGCCAATCATCTGCCGCTGCGCCGAGTGCAACTGGGTGGTTGTCAGCGGGTTCTCGGCCACGCGCCGCAACTCATCCAGGATGATGCGGCGCGCCTTCTCCTGTGCATCGAGGTCCACGCCGGCATAGATGTAGAAAAGTCCCGTGTCGGAGAAGGGGACATACTGCGACTCGATGTTGTAGCAGAAGCCGTAGTGCTCCCGCACCGCCACGTTGAGGCGCGAGTTCATGGCGGGGCTGCCCAGCAGGTTGTTCAGCAGCGAGAAGGCCGTCTTGTCCTTATGGTACACGTCCGGTGCCTCGCAGCCGATGAGCAGGTGCGCCTGGTGGGTGTGGCGGTTGATGTGGCGTTCGAAGGGCTGGAAGAGGGGTCTCTCCGTTCGGTCGACTGCCGAGGGGTGGTTCTCGTAGTGGCCGAAGTGCTTCTCGCACAGGCGCACCAGACGCTCCATCTTCACGTCGCCGGACACCGTTACCACCATGCGGCCCGGCGTGTAGTTTCCGCGCACGAAGCCCTGCAGCCGCTCCGTGGTGAAACGCTTCACGTTCCGCTTCGACCCCAATATGTTGTGCGCCAGCGGATGGCCGGCGAAGGCCTGCTCCTCGTACTGGTCGAAGATGAGTTCGGCCGGCGAGTCGCAGTAGGCGTTGATTTCTTCCAGTACCACGTCTTTCTCCTTCTCGATTTCCTTGGTGGGGAAGGTGCTGTGGAAGAGGATGTCGGCGAAGAGTTCGAGGCAGCGCTCCATGTGCTCGGTGAGCGACGAGGCGTAGACGCAGGTCTCCTCCTTGGTGGTGAAGGCGTTCAGCTCGCCTCCCACGCCGTCGATGCGGTTCTGTATGTGGTAGGCGTGGCGGTGCTCGGTACCCTTGAAGAGCGAGTGTTCGATGAAGTGCGCCATCCCCTCGTCGGCGCCGCGCTCGTCGCGGCTGCCCACGTTGATGTACACCCCTGAATAGGCCACTCGCGACGGTGTGCGGCTCAATATGATTTTCAGCCCGTTGGGCAGCGTATGGTATTCGTACACGGTGTTCAGTTCAGTTTCCCCAATAACACGGAATTTCCCGTTTTATTGTGCAAAACCGAAATCTCCCGCCACCGAAAGGATTAGAACTGCAGGACAAGTCCCACCTCAAGTTCGCACAGATGCATGGCCGCGGAGCCCGTGGTTCCGGGGATGACACCACCTGTTCCGACAGGGGTAACGGTATAGCGGGCATTGTCGGCCGGAGAATAGGAAAATGCGACAAAAGGCTTGAGGGCGAATGTCCCGTAGGGAATTTCGAACTGGAACCCAAGTACACCGTAAACATCGACACCGCGCTGGTATTCAATTCCGATGTCAGCTCGGGTGTCCTGCATGTCGCTGAACCCAACCGTACCTGGACTCTCGACCGATAGCCCAAGAGTGCTCAACCCCGCTCCGGCAAACAGTTCGAAACTCGACCCCGCACGGGTAACCCAGCGGAAGTTGGCGGTAACAGGTATGGCCAGGTCGCGATAGACAGCGTTGAGACTGCCAAGCGTACCGTGGCAGCCGTCTAACGCAAAGGACATGTTTTGTATGGTATGGCGGTGCTTGTACTTCAGCCGGGCCTCGATCGACCAACTGTCGTTGAAGCGGTACTGGTAGTCGAAATAAACGGCAAAGAGGGAACTCTGCACAGTGTTGAGAGCGAACACATCGCCGTATTCCACGGCGTTCAGGTACTGGTTAAAGGTGCGCACATTGTCGAGCAGTGTCGTGCTGAAACCGAAGCCGAACTGATGTTTCTGTAGATTGAACGTCGGGCACGGGTAGCGGCTTTGGGCCAACAGGCCACTGGGCAAAGCCAGCAGGGCGACGGTCGCGAGGGACCGGATTGTTTTTTTCATCTTTGTTTAGGTTTTTATTTGTCAGCGTTCGTAAATCGTTCCTGGGATGGCAGGCGGAGCCTCGCTAACCTGCCTTTTCAGATCAGTGATCTCCAGGAATTTTTCGGGTGCAAAATTACGAAAAAAAATTATACCGCCAAGAAAAAATTTCATTTTTTAGCGAAATTTATGGGTGGGGGTGATAATCAGCAAGTTATATAACCAATTTTTTTACACACCCCCTCGCCACCCATATAACTCTTAGCTCATAGTTCTTACTTCTTACTTCATAGCTCATAGTTCTTACTTCATAGCTCATAGTTCTTAACTCATAAGTCGCTGTGGGACGATATCGTCCCATATCGCGTCAGAGTTTATGTATTCATTAAGAGAGTACCTAGAGAGTACCTAGGGGGTGCCTACCGCCTGAAAGCCATGAACCACCCGAAAAGCAGTATGCCGGCCAGGGTTCCCAGCGTGTTCTCCGTCAGGCACGATACCGCCATCGCCACCATCCAGGCCACAACCACCGCCGACTGCCTCCCAATGCCGCGCAAAGTCCTCATGAATAGCACGACAATCAGTACCATCCCGACAATGCCGAACATGCACAGCCACGTCAGATACTGGTTGTGTGGGTACATGCCCCGCCCCTGTAACGGCGATTCCATCGCCCCCAACTCGGCCTCCAGCGCCTTTTTTAGCCCGCCGAGCCCCGTGCCGACCCAGGGGTGCTGCAGGAAGACCCGCCAGGCGGCCCGCCACAGCTCCAGCCGCTGCAGTACGGTGAACCCTGCCACCGCGTTGTAGTGGCGGTAGTTCTCGTACTCGAACAGCATCACGTACACCATCCGCTTCACCGGCCACCCGTGTTCGTACACCGGGTTGGCCACCCCGCGTTCCACCTCGTTCATCTGCGTTTCGGTCAGCGTGGCCACGCCGAGGCTGTCCTTGGTCAGCCCCAAGGCGTTGAGGTAGCGTATCAGGCTGGCCTCCAATGGATAGCCCGAGGCCGTGGGTTCGTCAAGGGGCTGCCCTCCGCGTCGCGTCCATTCCGCCTGCATCTCTTCGCGGCAGACGTAGTTGTGTACGTAGTTCCCGTTCTCCACCAGCCCGTCCTGCCGGTGGCTGTAAGGGCGCCCGTTGGCGGTATGGTCTTGCAAGGGTTCCGTAGCCAGCGGCACCAAGCGGTAGTAGTTCCTGGTCTCCAAGGCAACGGTGGCTACCCCTGCCAGTGCCAAGGCGGCCCATAGCGCCGTCCATCGCCGCCGGTTCGCGCTCCGTAGGGCCAGCACCAGGCTCATCGACGCCAGCACCCCCACCGCCGTGTACGACCGGATGACCAGCACGAACGCCAGCAGCCCCGACGCCAGCAGCCAGGCGCCCCATCGCCATCGTCCACGGCCTGCCTCGGTAAGGCATATCACCAGGGCCAGGCAGCAGTGCAGTGCAAATCGTATGTGTGAAATAAAGGGCACCGCCTCACGGTAGGAAATCCCATCGAGAGTCAGTAGGCGTACCACACCTATTGCCGCCACTACCGCCACGGTGCCTGTATATAGCCAAAGTATGGTTCTCCGCGCCTGCCCTGTCGGCGGCCGGGTGGTGAGCAGCACCGCCGGCACCGCCAGCAGTGGCAGCACCGTTTGCATGCCCGACAGCCATTCCGCCATATGGAGACCCCAGAGGAATGACAGTGCATAGAGCAACCACAGCCCCACCACCGCCTGCAGCAGGCGGCTTTCTTTGGCCATCCGCCACTTCTCTTCCCACCGCCCTTCCAGAAGCCAGTTCGCCACCAGCAGCACCCACATCAGGTTGGCCGCCCAGTAGGAGCATACCATGCAGCCGCCCAGCAGGGTGAGCAGCACCAGGTATATTTTTCGATGAGTCCTGGCTTGCAGCACCTTGTGCCTCTTAATTCCTGTTTCTTAATTCCTCAATGGCGCGGTTCACCACCTTGTCCGCCTTCAGCGCACCCTCGATGCGCCCGTGGTCATAGTAGTAGCGGTTCAGCAACTCCGCCTTCAGCATCTCGCACACTTCCTGGCGGTGCTTCTGGAGGTCGTCCTCCTTCTCTTTCACCAACTGCGCCTCCATATCCTTCAGTTGCGCCTCGATGGCATCGCCGTATTTCTCTTGCGAGGCCACCTCACGCAGCTGCTTGATGACGTGTTCGGTTACGGTGCTGTAGGTCAGTCCGCGGCGTTTCAGGTAGGCGCAGAAGTCGGCGTACAGCTCGTCGCTGATTTCAAACTCCGATGCCGGAGGCAGTGTCTTGTGGTTGCGGTAGTAGTCGGTGGCGTAGTCAAACACCATCATCTTCTGTGCCAGTGCCATGCCGAGGTTCGACATGTAGTCGGGTTCCACCTCCACGTCGGGTTCTATGCCGAAGCCGTCGTATACGGTGCGGCCGCCCTTGGTCTTGTAGGCTGTCTTCAGCGAGTCCGGCACTTTGACGGCGCGCCCCTGCTCGTCGCGGTGGCTGTAGTCGATGGCCTGTATGCAGCGGCCGCTGGGGATGTAGTACTTGCTCACCGTTACCTTCATCTGGCCGATGACCACCCCGCGGTCCAGGTCTTGCAACGATCCGCTGACGATTTCTGAAGCCGAGGCACTGGTGTTGTCTATGATAACCGCTACCGGTATCTTCGTGTCCACCGGCTGCATACGGGTGAAACTCTTCGTGTTTTTGGAGGCCACCTTGCCTTTTGTCTCCACGACGAGGGTGCCCTGCGGAACCCAAATGTTCACGATGTCCACCGCCTCGTTCATCAGGCCGCCACCGTTGCCGCGCAGATCCAGTATGATGCCCTTCATGCCGGGCTTGTCCTGCTTGAGCTTGAGGAATGCCTCCTTCACGTTCTTGGCCGCGTCGGCGGTGAACTCGTCCAGCTTGATGTATCCGTAGTCGCCACCCACATAGCCGTAGTAGGGTACGTTGGGCAGCTTGATTTCCTTGCGAGTGAGCGTTTTCTCGAACACCTTGCCGGCGCGTTCCAGTTTGAGGGTTACCTGGGTGCCCGCCTGGCCGCGCATGGCACTGCTCACATCGGCGGTCTTCTTTCCTTTGGTGCTTTCGCCGTTCACCTCGAGGATGAGGTCGCCGGCCTTGATGCCCGCTTCGTCGGCAGGCAGTCCCTTGTAGGGTTCCGAGATGATGATGCTGTCGCCACGCTGCATGATGAGCGAACCCACGCCGCCGTACTCGCCCAGCAGCTGCAGCTTCACGTCCTCTATGTCGCTCTCGGGATAGAAGTTGGTGTACGGGTCGAGCGAGGAGAGCATGGCGTCGATGGCCACCTTGATGGTCTTGCCCGGATCCACGTCGTCCACATAGTTTAGATTCAACTGTTTGTATACCGACGAGAATATTTCTAGGTTCTTCGCTATCTCAAATCCGCGGTCGGTGTTCTGTGCCTGCAGTTGGCTGGCAAGCCCCATCAGCCACGCCAGCCCTATGATTACAATCTTTTTCATAATACCCCAATAACACGAAACCGCCCAACTTATTGTGCGGTTGACAACAAAATCCCTTGTATGACCTGGAGGCACCCAAACGGGTGCCTCCAGGTTGCCATGATATGTGTGCTTGCTTTGTTTTTCAGAGGGTTAGCTGCACTTCGACCAGCCACAGTTCTGGCAACTCTTGCAACCGTCGCGGTAGACGATTTTGCTGCCGCAGTCGGGGCAGAGTTCGTCGGTCTCGGTGCCGTCCTTGATGTAGCGTTTGAGGGCGCGGGCGACGCCGTTGGACCAAGTGGTGATGCTGTCTACGTCGAATGTCAGCTTGCCGATGAGCTCGACGACGTTGGGGATGGGCATGCCGTAGCGCAGGATGCCGGAGATGAGCTTGGCGTAGTTCCAATACTCTTTCTTGAACATTCGAGAGAGGCCACCGATGGTAACGGGGTAGCCGTCGTGATCCAAGAACTGAAAGTCGTAACGGGCGTGGGCATCGCCTTTCTCCTTGACACGGATGACCCAGCCCTTTTCGACCCACTTGGGCAGCACGAAATTCTCGGCACGGCCAGTGAATATCTCGTAGGGGCGCCCCTCATACATGCCGACGACGGCTATCCAGTCCTCCTTGTCGTTCTTGAAGCGCACCACCTCGGCATCGAGTTTCTTGGGGCGCTTGGGGGCCTTGTTCTCGCTAAAGGAGATGGTGTCCTTTTTGCCCTCGCTGGTGGAGACGAGGACACCTGTACGCGAGCCGTCGCGGTAGATGGTGCAACCCTTGCAGCCGCTCTCCCAGGCGGTCTCGTAGATGGTGGAGACAATCTCCTTGGTGGTCTCCTTGGGAATATTGACGGTAACGGAGATACTGTGGTCGACCCACTTCTGGATGGCACCCTGCATCTTCACCTTGGCCACCCAGTCGATGTCGGCGCTGGTGGCGTGGAAGTAGGGACTCTGCTCGATGAGTTTCTGCAACTCGGCATCGTCGAGTGCCATCACCTGCTCCACATCGTGTCCGTTGATGCGTGTCCAGTCGAGGAACTTGGGGTGGAAGACGTTGTACTCCTCGAAGTAGTCGCCATTCTCGTCCTTGATGATTTTCTTGTTCGAGGCGTCGCGGTCGTTGGGGTTGATTTTCTTGCGGCGCTTGTAGCTGACGAGGAAGACGGGTTCGATGCCGCTGGTGGTCTGGGTGCAGATGCTGACGGTGCCGGTGGGGGCGATGGTGAGCAGGGCGATGTTGCGGCGGCCATGCTTGACCATCTCGGCGTAGAGTTCGGGCTCGGCCTCGCGGATACGCTGGATGAGGGGGTTGTTTTCCTCGCGGCGGGGGTCATAGATGGGGAACGAGCCGCGTTCCTTGGCGAGCTGCACGCTGGAGCCGTAGGCGGCGCAGCAGAGCGCCTGCTGCACTTTGACGGCGAATGCCGTGGCCTCCTCGCTGCCGTACTGGAGTCCCAATGCGGCCAACATGTCGCCTTCGGCGGTGATACCGAAGCCGCTGCGGCGACCCTCGAGGCACTTCATCTTGATGTTCAGCCACAAGTTGTGTTCCACCTGCTTGATTTCGTCGCTCTCGGGGTCAGTCTCAATCTTCTTGAGTATCTGCTCCACCTTCTCGAGTTCGAGGTCGATGAGGTCGTCCATCAGGCGCTGGCCCTTGGCGACATGCTCGCGGAAGAGGTCGAAGTTGAACGTGGCCTGCGGGGTGAAAGGGTGTTCGACGTAGGAGAAGAGGTTGATGGCCTGCAGGCGGCAGCTGTCGTAGGGACACAGAGGAATCTCGCCGCAGGGGTTGGTGCTGACGGTGCGGTAGCCGAAGTCGGCGTAGCAGTCGGGTACGCTCTCGCGGATGATAGTGTCCCAGTAGAGTACGCCCGGCTCGGCACTGCTCCACGCGTTGGCAATAATCTTGTTCCACAGCGCGCGGGCATCGATTTCTTTAGTGTATATGGGGGTGGGCGAGTCGATGGGGTACTGCTGCACAAAGGGCTTGCCACTGCGGACACACTCCATGAACTCGTCGGTGATTTTCACGCTGACATTGGCACCTGTAATTTTCCCCTGTTCGAGCTTGGCGTCGATGAAATGCTCCGAGTCGGGGTGCTTGATGCTGATGGAGAGCATCAGCGCGCCGCGGCGGCCACCCTGCGCCACCTCGCGGGTGGTGTTGCTGTAGCGCTGCATGAAGGGCACGATACCGGTGGAGGTGAGGGCACTGTTCTTGACGGGGCTGCCGCCGGGGCGGATGTGGCTCAGGTCGTGCCCCACGCCGCCGCGGCGCTTCATGAGCTGAACCTGCTCCTGGTCAATCTTCATGATGCCGCCGTAGGAGTCGCTGTTGCCCGAATTGCCGATGACGAAGCAGTTCGAGAGGCTGACCACTTGGAAGTTGTTGCCGATGCCGCTCATCGGGCTGCCCTGGGGTACTATGTATTTGAAGTCCTTCAGCAGCTGGTAAATCTCCTCCTCGCCGAGGGGGTTGGCGTACTTGGCCTCGATGCGGGCGTACTCCGCCGCCAGGCGGCGGTGCATCATGTCGGGGTTGAGTTCGTAGATTTTGTTCTCGTTGCGCAGGGCATACTTGTTCATCCACACGTTGGCGGCCAGTTCGTCGCCGTGGAAATAGTCCACCGAGGACTTCATTATCTCCTCCGGCATATACTGCCGGTGTTCCTTGGGTTCCTGCTGGGGGGCGGTGGTAGAAAACAAGTCGCCTTGCGTCATCATGGGTGTCGGTTTATGTTGTTGTGTAATAATGAATTGTGCCGATGCGGAGAAGTCCGTTTCGGAGTGCTAAATTATACACATTTTCGCCAACCCTGCCGACAAGTTATCAACAAAAGAAGTGCCGAAAATGGCACTTCTTTTTGTATCAAATATTTGGTCGGTTGAAAACCTCGGGGGGGGGGCTTAGTCGTCGACGTGCTTGCGCGAGCCGTCGATGGCTTCGGAGACGTTGATGGCGTAGTCGGCCAGCTTCTCGTACTGGGCGTAGAGGCTGCTGTAGGCGTTGCCGATGGCGTAGTCGTAGACCCCCAGTTTGAGTGCGTCGAGGTGCTGGGCGCGCAGGCGGTCGCGGTATTGGTTGATTTCGCGTTCGGCGGTGTAGGCGGCATCAAGGTCCACGTGGTCGTAGTCGTGCAGGTTGGAATCCATGACGGCGAGGGCCTTCTCCACCAGTTCCTGCATGTGTTCCAGGTTGGCGTTGAGTCCCGCGTCGAAGTGTACCGCATCCTCGCGCTTGCTTTGCCGTGTCATGGCTATCTGGTAGATGGCGTCGCCTATCGACTCCAGGTTGTCGATGATGCGCAGCATGGTGCTCACGCGTTCGGAGGCGTGCTGGCTGACGTCGCCCGATCCCACGCGGGTGAGGAACTTGGTGAGTTCCGACTCCATGCGGTCGGTGATGTCCTCATACTTGGCTATGCGCTGCATGATGGCCTCGAACTCCTCCTCGCTCTCCGCGGTACGCAGCCCGGGCAGGAAGGTGTACATGCGCAGCACCCGCTTCGAGAACTCCTCGATCTCGCTCTTGGCGCTCTGCAGGTTCAGCTCGGCGGTGGAGAGCAGGTTGGGCTCCAGGTAGGTGAGACGGAATTCCTCCTCGCCCTCGTCGGCCTTCTTGTCGGGTACCATCCAGGTAACCACTTTTACTATCTGCGGGATGAAGAAGGCCAGGATGAGAGTGGTTACCACGTTGAACAGTGTGTGGAAGACGGTGATGGCGAGCGGAAGGAGCGGTATGGAGGGGAGCATCTTGTCGAGATGCTCGCTGACGAACATCACACCGTGGCAGATGGGGTAGAAGGGGATGATGAAGATGAGGGCTCCCACCACGTTGAACACAAGGTGGGCACGTGCGGTGCGCTTGCCGGTGGTGCCGGTGGTCATGGCCACCACTTGGGCCGTCAGCGTGGTGCCCAGGTTCTGGCCTATCACCAGGGCCATGGCGATTTCAGGGGTTATCCAGTTTTGGCTGGCCATCAGCAGGATGACGGCTGTCATGGCCGACGAGGTCTGCAGGATGATGCACAGGACGGCCCCCACCACAATGAACAGCAGTACAGACCAGTAGCCCCACTGACCCCAAGAGGCGATGGTGTGGGCCACCTCCTCGTCCAGCGGCGGCACCGAGTCGCCCATCAGCCCCAAGCCCAGAATGAGCAGCGCCAGGCCGATGATGGTCTGACCCAGGTATTGCATCTTGTTTTTCTTGCTGAAGATGAAGAACAGACTGATGGCCGCGATGACCATCGGCATCAGCGGCACCTTGTCCTCGCCCCCGCCTCCGCCCAGGCCGAACAGGGTGATGATCCAGGCGGTTACCGTGGTGCCGATGTTGGCTCCCATCACCACCGCGATGGCGCCCGCCAGGGTCAGCAGGCCCGCCCCGGCAAAGCCCACCGCCATCACCGTGGTGGCTGTCGAACTCTGGATGACGGCCGTTACGCCCGTACCCGCCAGGATGCCGCTCGTCGGTTTGCCGGTGATTTTGGTCAGGATGTGGCGCAGTTTCGAGCCGGCGAACTTCTGCAGCCCCTCGCTCATCAGTTTCATGGCGAAGAGAAACACGGCCAGCGCACCGGCCAACTTCAAGATTACCAGTAGAATGCTCTGTAATTCCATGTCTTTTCGTTGATAGATTGACGCTGCAAATGTACGAAAAATTCAGGAATTGTCCCCTGGCTCATGAAAAAAATTTTACCAGCAGGGATACGGCGTGCCGCAGTCCTGCTGGTAAAAACCACCCGCTAACAATCACCCACTAGTACGATACCACCAGGCGCTTGACGGCGGTGCCGGCCGGGGTGTCGATGTGGACGAGGTAGGTGCCGGCGGGCAGCGCGCCCAGTTCGAGGGTGGCCAGGGTGCCGGAGAGACCCTCGCGGCGCAGCACCTCGGTGCCGGAGACGCTGTAGAGGCGTACACTGTTCAGACCGAAGGAGGAGAACACCGACACCCGCCCCGTCGCGGGGTTGGGGAAGAGCGAGGTGAAACGTTCCACCGTCTGCACCGACAGCGTGTCCCCGTAGGGCTCGACGATGGGGAAGAAGTAGTAGATACCATTCTTGTAATCGGGACGACTGTAGGAAAACATCCACTCACCCTTCCCATACCAGGCTTGCTGCTCCGATTCCCAGACCTTAAGGCTCTCCGTAAAGTACAACAGGGAAAACAGCTGCAGGCGCTCCCACCGTATTTCCTCCCTGACGGTGTCCACGCGGAAATCGGCGGTGTGCTGCGTCAGCCCCACATAGAAGGAGTCGGTCATGACGATGGGGTTGGCGAAGCGTTTCTCGTACAGGTAGAACATGACTTCTCTGTACTCGGAACGATTGTTTTCCGGGATCAGGATGTGTGTGGCCGTGTCCAGCCCGCGGTTCACCATCACGGAGTCGATTCTCCGCATCGAGTCCCCTTCGTGCTTGTAGATACCCACATATTCATAGCTGCTGGACAGCGCGGTGTCGTTGGTGTGGTGGTGCTGGTAGTAGAGGTGAGAGGACGGGGTCACCGTGATTTCTGGATACCAGTCCTGCCAGGTGGCCAGGGGGACGGCCACACCCACAATCTTCAGCGTGTCCTTGCCGCAGTCGAAATACTTGGCCTCCACGCCACCCTCCCCGTAGTAAAGCCCGGAGGTGTTGGAGTAGAACACCCGGTCTGTCGGCTCCAGCCGGTAGTTGCAGAAATAGTTATCTCCCATGAACAGGCCGTCCACCGTGTCCTGGGCCCCGGCCGCCGCCGCCAGCAGCAGCGCCAGCGCCGTTATCATTGTCTTTTTCATAAGTGTTGTTGATTTTTGTTTTGTGTCTTATTGGCAAATGTTGTTTACGGGGAGGTTCTCCACGGTGCAGATTTTCGACTTGAACGTTAGGCTCCTGCTGGATTCGCTTACAGCGACATTGGGGGGGCTAGAGTAAGTGTGTTCTGCATGTTCCAGATAGGCTGTATCCTGCAGGGTGCAGTTGCCCCATGTGTCGGACTTCAGGCGGTAGAGGTTCAGTATATGGCTCCCGTCCCGCTCGCCCGAGGCCACTATCCCCTTTTGCTGGTGAATCCTGCGAGCCATGGTGAAAAGATGGACATTGCTGTAGGTATGCGCCTGGATATCCCCGCCGACGGCCATCCTTGAGGGTGGGACGTGCCAGACTTGGCTCGTTTGTGGAGAACCCACCTTGGCGGCAGGGTAGACAAGGAGATGAAGCCCCGTCCCAGCCTGGTCCGTGCAGATGTTGTACAGGCTGAAGCCTCTGTTCAGGGTAATGTTGTTGAATTGTTTGTTGGAACAGAGGGTTGATGCCGGTGATTGGGCATGGGACAGGGAAGAGGCCTTGTACTTGCAGATGCGAAGGTGGCGATCCGCCGTCCTGTAGGCGGCGAAGCAGGTGTCCAGCAGCCCGCCGGTCACCCGGACAGGAGCCGTCGGATCTCCGGGCAGCACTTCCGTGCGGCCCGTCCTGAAGAAAAATGGGGTTCCGGGCAATGCTCCCCTGTCGAACATGAACAGGTAGCCCGTACGGGAGTGTGTGTTGCGCCCGGAGAGTACCACCTTGCTGTCCGTGACCGCTATGCCGTCCAGTCGGCAGGGGTAGTAGTTGACGGTGCCGGAATGTACCCACCACCCGGTATTGCCGAATTCGTAGGGGTTGTGCACCACGTCCACCACATGGCTACCGCTGGAGCTGATGCCCACCATCGACAAGTGGTGGCATCCGTCCTCGTAGTACCGCACCATTTTCTGCAGGATTTCCACCTCGTCAATCACCAGGTAATTCACCTGGCCGGAAGTGAAGGAGAAGTTGGTGAGGTAACCCACCACGCCTTTCCATCCCGAGTTCGTGAGAATCGACCCACAGAAGTACATCGACGCCTTCTCCATGTCGTACACCTCTAAACCCGGTCCGAAATGGATGGCCTGCGCGGTACCGCTTGTCGAGTCCACGCGGATGAAACTGGTTTCGTTGTTGCGCTTGTTTGCCACGACCCACTGGCCGTTGCTCAACTCCGCCACGGCCGACCATGTGTGTTCCGCCTTCACCTCGCGCGTCAGTTCCTGCGCGGACGCCCCGAGGCACACCGCCAGGGTGAGGAACGCGAGGGACAGATATGTTTTTTTCATTTTTTTATTTTTTTAATTGATACTTTAATTAGATGCCCGTCTCGCTGTGCTGTGCATCGGTGGTCGGACATTCCAACCGTTGCACAATAAAGTCGGTTCCCGCGCGTTGTATCCTTCGCATAGGAATCCTCTCTATGCCCCGGGTGCCGGCCGGCAGGGATGAGTGTATAGGTTGCTACTCCCACAGCACTCTCTCCCTGCATCGGCACCCTCCTTTTTGTCCTCGTCCCTCTCCGGTACTGCGGCGCACCCTTCGCGGCGGGACTCTTTCAGATGTTGCTCTTCATTGGGTTCTGTCGTGAGGCTTCCTGTTGTTAGTAAATCGTTCCTGGGATGGCAGGCGGAGCCTCGCTAACCTGCCTTTTCAGATCAGTGATCTCCAGGAAT
>CACZLT010000005.1:14018-50433 GCA_902782185.1 uncultured Bacteroidota bacterium
ACGAAAAAAAATATACCGCCAAGAAAAATTTTCATTTTTTAGCGAAATTTATGGGGAGTAGGTGGATTAGTATAGGTGATAACCAACATGTTATATAACAATTTTTTTTTACGCACCCCCTCGCCACCCATAACTCTTAACTCATAGTTCTTACTTCATAGCTCATAGTTCTTAACTCATAAGTCCCTGTGGGACGATATCGTCCCATATCGCGCCAGAGTTTATGTATTCATTAAGAGAGTACCTAGAGAGTACCTAGAGGGTGCCTGCCGTCCCCCTGCCTCCCTTCTGCATGGTGCGGTCGTTGCACTGGGCTGTTTCCCAGCATCCTATGTCTGATCGGGACAAAAACATCGGGACAATACAACATTTTGCACCCTTTATCGTTAAAGGGGTTAGTTTATGAAACAATATCTTGACCTGCTGCAACACGTGCTTGACCACGGCACCGTCCGCGAGGACCGTACCGGCACCGGCACCGTCGGCGTCTTCGGCTACCAGATGCGCTTCCCGCTGGCCGACGGCTTCCCCGTCATGACCACCAAGAAACTTCACCTGCGCTCCATCATACACGAGCTGCTCTGGTTCCTGCGTGGCGACACCAACATAAAGTACCTCAAGGACAACGGCGTCTCGATATGGGACGAGTGGGCCGACAAGGACGGCAACCTGGGGCCCGTCTACGGCTCGCAGTGGCGCTCGTGGCCCGACGGCCGCGGCGGCACCATCGACCAGATAGCTGGCGTGGTGGAGGAAATCAAGCGCAACCCCTACTCGCGCCGCCTCATGGTAACGGCCTGGAACCCCGCCGAGATACAGGACATGGCCCTGCCGCCCTGCCACTGCCTCTTCCAGTTCTATGTTGATAAGTTGGACGTTGATACGTCGATAAGTTCGGGCGACAACGTATCAACATATCAACGTATCAACCAGCCTGCGCGGGGGCGCCTCAGCTGCCAGCTCTACCAGCGTTCGGCCGACATCTTCCTGGGTGTGCCTTTCAATATCGCCTCCTATGCCCTGCTCACCATGATGGTGGCGCAGGTGTGCGGCCTGGAGCCGGGCGACTTCGTCCACACCTTTGGCGATGCCCACATCTATAGCAACCACCTGGATCAGGTGCGCCTCCAGCTCACGCGCGAGCCGCGCCCCCTGCCCACCATGCGCCTCAACCCCGACGTGCACGACATCTTCTCCTTCCGCTACGAAGACTTCACCCTCGAAGGCTACGACCCGCATCCGCATATCAAAGGGGAGGTGTCGGTTTGATTGTTGATAAGTTGATAGGTTGATAAGTTAATGAGATAACACAACACGAGAACAAACTATATGCAATATGGCGTTTTTTGAAGACTTGGACGTATGGAAAAATGCAAAGGAGCTTACCCTGTCTATTTATCGTGAGATTAAATATGGGCATGACTATGGATTCAAAGACCAGATTCAACGGGCTGCGGTATCTATCATGAACAACATTGCGGAAGGCAGCGAGTCGGGTTCCACTGCGAGCAACATACACTTTCTTCATATTGCAAAAGGCAGTTGCGCAGAGGTCAGAAGTATGCTGTATCTGGCAGGAGAGTTGGGATACTGCGAGAAAGAACGCACGGAACAGCTGATTATGCAATGCAGGCATATTACAGGGGCAATCAACAAACTGATAAACTACCTAGACAGCCGAACATGAACAAGAACATATCAACATATCAACATACAAACATATCAACACACACCTGGTGTGTGATTATGGCAGGCGGCGTGGGCAGCCGCTTTTGGCCGTTGAGCCAAACCGACAACCCCAAGCAGTTCCTCGACATCATGGGCACCGGCCGCACCATGCTGCAGACCACCTTCCGCCGCTGTGCCGAGCTCTGCCCTAGGGAGAACATCGTTATCGTTACCGGCGAGCAGTACGTCGACCACGTCCGCGAGCAGGTGGGCGACCTGCAGCCCCACCAAGTGCTTGGCGAGCCGTTGCGTCGCGGCACCGCCCCCTGCATCGCCTATGCCGCCTCCGTCATCGCCGGGCGCGACCCCGAGGCGACCCTCATCGTGGTGCCCTCCGACCACGCCATCTTTCAGGAACAGAAGTTCAGGGCCGACCTGCGGCAGGCCGTCGACACCGTGCAGCGCCAACCTTGGATTCTCACCTTGGGCGTGCAACCTGTCAACCCCGCCACCACCTACGGCTACATACAGCGCGGCAAGAAGACCTCACTGCCCGAAATCAAAAACCTCCACCCCGTTACCACCTTCACCGAGAAGCCCCCGGTCGAGATGGCGCGCCAGTTCATCGCCAGCGGCGAGTTCTATTGGAACGCCGGCATCTTTGTCTGGACCCTCCCCGTGCTGCAGGAAGCTTATCGGAAGCACCTGCCCGCCCTGTGGGAAGCCTTCTTCAACGCGCCGCTGTCAGACCTCGAACAGCTCTATTCGCAATTCGACACCGTCTCCATCGACCAGGGCATCATGGAGCAGGCCTCCAACGTGCATGTGCTCACCGCCTCCTTCGGCTGGAGCGACGTGGAGACCTGGGAGAGCCTCTACAACGTCTCCTCGCGCGACAGCCGCGGCAACGCCATCCAGGGCGACGCCTTCACCTACGACACCCGCAACTGCCTCATCGACATACCCGACGGCACCACCGCCGTCATCGACGGCCTCGACGGCTACATCGTCGCCGCCGCCAACTCCACCCTTATGATATGCCCCCGCGATCGCGAAGAGATGATCTTCCGCTTCGCCAGCGACGTGGAACTCAAACAATTGATAGACAAAAGATGAAGAGTCCCGGTCATAAAACCAAAGTGTTCACGAATCCCGTCACTTCGATTGATTTGTTTTCGGGATGCGGAGGTCTGACACTGGGATTCCGTATGGCTGGGGTGCAATCCATACTGGCTTCTGACATAGATGAAAACTGTGAGAAAACCTTTAGGCGGAATTTCCCGGAGGTGCCTTTCCTTTGCAAGGATGTTATAAACATTGAGCTCTCGGATGTGAAAGAAATCCTTGGGGAAAAACGACCGGACATCATCGTCGGCGGCCCACCATGCCAGGGGTTCAGCCTGGCTAATAAACGCAGAGGGAAAGTGGCCGACGACCCTCGAAACAGGTTGTTCTATGGCTTTGTGAAGTTTGTGGACTGGTATTCGCCCAAAGCCTTCGTGATGGAGAATGTCAAAGGGCTGCTTTCCATGCAGGGCGGAAAGGTGATACAGACCATTCTGGAAGAGTTCTCCAATGCAGGAGAACAGGGCTACAATGTGGCCTATCGGGTATTGAGGGCATCTGACTATGGTGTGCCGCAAAACAGGGAGCGTGTTGTGGTTATAGGAATCCGCAAGGATTTGAATATAGAACCCCTGTTTCCTGCACCGCACAGGTTAGACCATCTGGTTACAGTGGATGAGGCCATTTCCGACCTGCCACAGATTGAGGCGGGACAGGGGAGTGAGGTGCAGGCATATCGTTCCGAACCACAGAATGCCTATCAGAAGATGATGAGGGAGAACTCTGAACATGTGTTGAACCATATTGCGATGAGACATACTCCTCGTTTGGTGGAGCGGTTCAAGGCCATCAAGCCCGGCCAGTCCCTTGTGGATGTGTGGGATACGCATGGTGCTGTAAAAAGGGGTGCGCCTTCGGAAAAGTCAGATATTAAATTTAGCCAAAACAACCAGCGGCTGCACGGCGACCAGCCGGCTCCGACTATTGCCGCCTCGTTCCAGTCGAACTTTATCCACCCGCACCTCGACCGCAACTTCACCGCCCGTGAAGGTGCCCGGCTACAGTCCTTTCCCGACGACTTCGTGTTTGAGGGTATGAGAACAAAAATGTCGTGGGAGAAGGGCTTGAGCCAATACCAGCAAATAGGCAACGCAGTGCCTGTGCTGATGGCAAAAGCCATAGCAGAATGTGTAATAAACCAACTGTGTTATGAGTGAGATTGAATATATTACGGAGTGTTTGCAAAATCATCCTCAATTATGTCACGCCTCAAACATCATTGTCAAGGCGGGCAGCAAATTGTCGGCAGACGCACGCAAAGCAATGAAAAATGGCAATCCCTATACAAGGTTTGTCGCTGTAGCCGAGCGATATGATGTCAGTCTATCCGTCGCCCCATCTTATTCCCGCATTGACCAAATTTACGTTTTAAGGAAAGGTATGCGCAAAGGGGAATGGGCTAATATTGATGCCGATGTAACATTGCGCCTATTCAACGAGACCCTTCACCATTTGGAGCGCCCATGGTCAGACGTACAAAAACGCCTCGATGAAGAAGGCGTAATCATCTAAATTGAAAATAATAAAAAAAACATATACAATGCAACGTTACGAAATCAAATACCTTTTAAAGGAGGATGTCAGTGGCCTTATCGGCGGCGACATCTGTGTCAAAGGCTGGGTGCGCACCAAGCGCGGCAACAAGAACGTGGCCTTCCTGGCCGTGAACGACGGCTCCATCATCCACAACATACAGGTGGTGGCCGACCCTGCGCGGTTCGAGGAAGAGCTGAAGCGTATCACCACCGGTGCCTGCATCGGCGTGGAGGGCAAACTGGTGGAGAGCCAGGGCAGCGGCCAGGCCGTTGAGGTGCAGGCCGAGAGCATCATCGTCTACGGCGAGGCCGACCCCGACACCTACCCCCTGCAGAAGAAAGGACACTCGATGGAGTTCCTCCGCGAGATAGGCCACCTGCGCCCGCGCACTAACACCTTCGGTGCCGTGATGCGCATGCGCCACCACATGGCCTACGCCATCCACACCTTCTTCCACGAGCGCGGTTTCTTCTACTTCCATTCGCCGCTCATCACCGCCAGCGACTGCGAGGGCGCGGGCGAGATGTTCCAGGTTACCACCCTCGACCCGGCCAATCCGCCGCGCAAGGAGGACGGTTCCGTCGACTACAGCCAGGACTTCTTCGGCAAGATGACCGCCCTCACCGTCAGCGGACAGCTCGAAGGCGAGCTCGGAGCCACCTCGCTGGGCAAGATCTACACTTTCGGCCCCACCTTCCGTGCCGAGAACAGCAACACGCCGCGCCACCTGGCCGAGTTCTGGATGATTGAGCCGGAGATGGCTTTCTACGACCTCGACAGCCTCACCGCCCTCGAGGAGGAGTTCATCAAGTACTGCGTCCGCTGGGCTCTTGATCACTGCATGGACGACCTCGAGTTCCTCAACAAGATGATCGACAACAGCCTCATCGAGCGCCTCCGCTCCGTCATCGACACCGAATTCGTCCGCCTGCCCTACACCGAGGGTATCAAGATACTGGAGGAGGCCATCGCCAAAGGCAAGAAGTTCGAGTTCCCCGTCAGCTGGGGCACCGACCTCGCCTCGGAGCACGAGCGCTACCTGGTCGAGGAACATTTCAAGCGCCCCGTCATCATGGTCGACTACCCCAAGGACATCAAGGCCTTCTACATGAAGCAGAACGACGACGGCCGCACCGTGCAGGGCACCGACGTGCTCTTCCCGCAGATTGGCGAGATTATCGGCGGCTCGGTGCGCGAGGAGAGCTTCGACAAACTGACCGCCCGCATGGACGAGCTGGGCATGGACCGCGCGGGCATGGAGTGGTACCTCGACACGCGTCGCTTCGGCACCTGCCCCCACGCCGGCTTCGGCCTCGGCTTCGAGCGCCTGATGCTCTTTGTAACCGGCATGGCCAACATCCGCGACGTCATCCCCTTCCCCCGCACCCCCAAGACCGCCGAGTTCTAGGCGCAAACCGCCGAACCCCACAGGACGCGCGCCCGCCGTTCTCCAGCAACGGCTTCACAACGGTGGGTCGCTATGGGACGATATCGTCCCATAGCGACCCAGAGTTTATGTATTCATTAAGAGAGTACCTAGAGAGTACCTAGGGAACTCCTGGCGATCAGCCCGGCCTTGGCATCGGTCGGCAGGTTGCCGTCCATCCACCGCATCCGCTGATGTCAGCGAATAGCCGCACAATATCTTTGGGTATTTCGCGTTATGGCACAAACAAATCATTAAAAACAACAATACTATGGGCATCATCATCGGTATTCTTATCGGCGCACTGGCAGGCTTCCTGGCAGGCAAAATCATGAAGGGAGCCGGCTTTGGCTTCGTGGTCAACCTGATTGTCGGCATCGCGGGCGGCTTCATCGGCGGCAACGTGCTTTCGTGGCTGGGCATCCACTGGGGCTCCACCATTGTCGGCCAAATCGTTACGGCTGTAATCGGAGCCGTGCTCCTGCTGTGGGTCATCTCGCTGTTCAAGAAAAAATAACAGCCCGGGAACCACCTTTTTGAGTGCCGCCACTCCGGCAGGAGTGGCGGCACTGTTTCCTCCCTGTGGCAAAAAAAGAAGCCTGCAGCTGCAGGCTTCCATTCTTTTAAGACAGCGCTCGGATTAGATGAGCTTGCTGCCGGCCTTGAACTTGGCGACCTTCTTGGCGGCCACTTTGACGGGCTTGCCGGTGCGGGGGTTCTTGGCGGTGCGGGCTTTGCGCTTCACAACGCTGAAGGTGCCGAAGCCGATGAGGGTAACCTTCTCACCCTTCTTGAGCTGCTCCTGGATGGTCTCGAAGCAAGCGGTCATGGCCTGTTTGGCGGCGACTTTGGTCATGCCGGTTTTGGCAGCCATTGCGTTAACTAATTCGGTTTTGTTCATAATGATTGATGTTTAAAGGGTTATTAAATGTTTGGTTTCTTGCTTGTTTATCACGCTGCAAATGTATGAACTTTTTTTTGTTTGCAACAAATTTTTTTTTTGATTTTTTTCAAGAAATTTTAACGTCAATCACTATGTTATTAATTTCCAGTTGCTTATCTTTTTTCCGCAGAGAAATTCTTCGGCGTGATTTTTTCGTTTCCCGCTCATTTGCAGGCTCAAAATGTGGATAAAGCCGTCGTTTGCAGCGATTTTTAGGGTCTTTTTTCCATCGCAGACGAGTGTGCCTGCAATGGTTTCGGGGGCTGGGGTGAAGGAGGCTTCAAAGATTTTGAAGGGGACATCCTGTCCGTCGGGCGATCGGAGGGTGAGGGTGGCTGCGGGGTAGGGGGAGAGGCCGCGGATGAAGTCGACCACGCGGTGTCCGGGCTGGTGGAAGTCGATGCGGGTGTCGTCCTTGAAGATTTTGGGTGCGGTGGAGGGGTTGCCTTGCTGGGGGGTGGGGTGGAGGGTTCCGTCGGCAATGCCGTCGAGGGTTCGCACGACGAGGTCGCGCCCCATTGCAGCCAGGCGGTCGTGGAGGGTGCCGGCGTTGTCGTCGGGGTTGATGGGGGTTTCGGCGCGGAGCAGGATGTTCCCTTCGTCAATCTTGTGGTTGAGGAGGAAGGTGGTTACGCCGGTGAGCTGCTCGCCGCGGATGATGGCCCAGTTGATGGGAGCGGCACCGCGGTAGGCCGGCAGGAGGGAGGCGTGGAGGTTGAAGGTGCCGTGGGGCGGCATATTCCACACGGCTTCGGGAAGCATGCGGAAAGCGACGACGACGAAGATGTCGGCGCGGAAGGCTTGCAGGGCTTCGAGGAAGTCGGGGTCGCGCAGCCGCTCGGGTTGCAGCAGTGGCAGGTTGTGGTCGAGGGCGTACTGCTTGACGGGGCTGTAGACCACTTTCTGTCCCCGGCCGGCTTGGCGGTCGGGGACTGTTACCACGGCCACAACCTCATGGCTGGAGTTGTGGATGGCATCGAGCGAGGCGACGGCAAAGTCGGGGGTTCCCAGGAAGACTACTCGCATAGGGCGCACATCTTGAGGGCGGTTACGGCACCTTCCACGCCCTTGTTACCGTGGTGTCCGCCGGCGCGGTCGAGTGCCTGCTGCATGGTGTCGGTGGTGAGTACGCTGAAGATGACGGGACGACCGTGCTTGAGTGATACGTGGGTGAGCCCTTGAGAGACGGCCTGGCAGATGAACTCGAAGTGGCGGGTTTCGCCTTGGATGACGCAGCCTATGCAGATGACGGCATTGGCACCGGTGCGGGTCAGGATGTGGTCGGCGGCGGTGGTGAGTTCGTAGGTGCCGGGCACTCGGCGAACGATGATGTTGTCCTCCTCCACGCCGTGCTGTCGGAGGGTTTCCACCGCGCCACGGAGCATGGCATCGGTAACGTCGGGATTCCATTCGGCGGCGACGACGGCGATGGTATAGGGCTGTCCGCAAGGCACGGTTGCCGGGTCGTAGTCGGAGAGGTTGTTTTTTTTCATGGGGGAAGGTTAGAAATCCTTTATATTAATTGTATTGGCCACCGCCACGGCACGGCGTTTCCCCTTGGGGTGTTCGCTGATGATGCTGGCGTCGGGCTTGTGATGCGACTCTTGCCCGCGGTTGGGCTGGCGAATGCCGAAGTAACTTTTGTCTAGGTGCAGGCGGCGGGTGCGGAGGGTGTAGTTGCCGAAGTCGAGAATCCACTCGGGGTCGAAGGTTTGGTAGAGGAAGCGGCACTCGAAGTGGAGGTGTGGTCCGGTGCTGTTGCCGGTGTTGCCGCCGAGTCCGATGACCTGTCCGGCCTCTACCTGCTGGTGTGGCTGGACGTTGATTTTGGAGAGGTGACCATAGAGGGTTTCGAGGCCGTTGGGGTGGCGCACGACGATGCAGTTGCCGTAGCCACCCATACATGTGGCCACGCGCACGATGCCGCCGAAAGCGGCGTGGACTGGGTCGCCGGTGTTGAGGGCGATGTCGACACCGTGGTGTCCGCGCTGCCACCGCCAGCCGTAGTTGGATGATTTCACTTTTTTGACGGGGAAGCAGAACTCGGAGGTGTCGGCCACCAGGCGCAAATTGATTTCGTCGGGCAACATGTCTAGGTTGGTGCGGCCGTGGGGGTTCACGCGGTGCTGCGGGAATGCGTCGTACCACAGGGGTACCATGGCACGGTCAAGGGTGGATGCGGCGGCGGCCGCAGTATCTGTGGCCGGCTGCGGGGTGCGTTTCTTGCGCTCGGTGGCGTTCGGCCTGGAGGTATCTGGTTTGACGGGCTTGATTACCTTGGGTGGGTTCTTGGCGCGCTCGAGGCGCACGGCAATGAGTGAGTCGTAATAGGACTGCTGGGCATCCACGCAACCCAGTCCGCAAAGGAGGACGATGAACAGCACGAGGGTGCGCCGCAGGCGCGCCACAGGAAGTCCCAGCTGTTCGCGGTACTTGGCCACGGTGCGCCGTGCCAGGGGGTAGCCTTGGGCGTTGAGCATCTTGGCCAGCGCGTCGTCGGAGAGGGGCGACTGCTTGTCCTCGGCGGCGATGGCATCGGAGAGGCGCTGTTTGATGGCATCGACCGAGACCTCCTCGCCGTCGTCCCCAACTATGCCCTTGGAGAAGCAGTCCTTGAGGGGGATGGTGCCGAAGTCAGTCTGCAGGTATTTGCTGTTGGCCATGCGGCTCACGGTGCTGATGTCGAGCCCCGTGGCCTCGGCCACCTCGCGCTGGCGCAGGGGCTGCATGAGGTCGGGGTTGCCGGTGAGCAGGAACTGCCGCTGGTGGCGGATGAGGTATCGCATGACGCGCACGATGGTGTCATGGCGCTGCTGCAGCAGGTCGATGAAGCCTTGGGCATCGGCCTGCTTGGTGCGCAGGAACTGGATGGTCTCGCGGTCGCCTTTCCGCTGTTCCATTTCGGCCAGGAGGTCGGTATAGTAGGTGTTGAGCGAGAGGCGAGGCAGGTTACCGTCGTTGAGGTAGAAAGAGAGTTGCCCGTCGTGCTGTTGGAGAATGATGTCGGGGGTGAAGGTCTGTGCGGCGAGGTCGCTGTCGCTGTCGGAACCGCCGGGCTTGGGGTTGAGGTGGCGGATGATGTCGGCGGCTTTGTCAAGCGATTCTTGGCTGATGTTGAGGGAGTTGCAGATGCGTTCGTAGCGGTGGTTGGCGAAATCGTCAAAGTGGTTCTTTACGATGGCGGTGGCCGTTGTGGTATCGGGAGTGCTTGTGTCCACACGTTCCAGTTGTAACAGGAGGCATTCCTGCAGGTTTCGGGCGCCGATGCCGGGCGGGTCGAGGCTTTGAATGATGCGGAGTACGTCGAGTACCTCGTCGGGCTTGGCATCGATGCCTTGGCGAAATGCGAGGTCGTTGGTGAGCAGGTCCAGGTCGCGTCCGAGGTAGCCAGCATTGTCGAGCGATCCGATAATCTCTGTGGCGATGAGCTGTTGGCGGTCGGTGAGATTGCGACTGAAAAGCTGCGAGGCCAGTCGGTCGGCAAAAGTGCTGTTGTCGGCAAAGATGAACTCGCGTCGCGGTGCGTTGGGGTCTGCTTCGAGATGTTCCCGGTAGTCGTAACCGAATTCGTCTTCGTCGCTGTCCCAGTCGGAACTGTCGTTGTCGGATGCTGCGGTGAGGTTGTCGATATTGTCGGTGTTGTCGGGTACTTCGGCATCGAGGAGGGGGTTCTTCTCTATCTCCTCCTTGATGGCCTGTTCGAGGTCAGTAACAGGCAACTGCAGCAGCCGCATCAGTTGTATCTGTTGCGGTGAGAATTTCTGCTGCAGTTGCTGTCGCTGAATTTGTTTCATCCCTTAACGGACAATTTCCATCTCCTCGATGAGGTTCTTGGCACCGGCGTAGACGTCGATGACCCAGAGCATGTAGCGGCTGTCGAGGCAGATGCATCGCTGCAAGTTCTCCTCAAAATCGATGTCGCCGCTCATGGCCTCGCTGTTGCCGTCGAAGGCCAGGCCGATGAGGCGGCCGCGGGCGTCGATGACGGGCGAACCGGAGTTGCCGCCGGTTATGTCGTTGTTGGTGATGAAGCAGGTTGGCAGCTCGCCGCGGCGGTTGGTGTAGCGGCCGAAGTTTTTCTTTTCGTAGAGTTCCTTGAGGCGTGCGGGCACTTCAAACTCGGTGGCCACGGGACCCTCCTTCTCGATGATACCCTTCATGGTGGTGTAGTAGTGGTAGGTTACGCCGTCCTTGGGGTCGTAGCTCATCACGTTTCCGTAGGTGAGGCGGATGGTGCTGTTGGCATCGGGCGACATCAGTTTGCCGTTCTTCTCGTTGATTTGCAGAATGCCGTCGGTGAAGTCGCGGATGCCACGCTCCAAACCGTCCTTGGTCTCCTGCGATCCGAGACTGTTCACCTCGATGTAGCGATCGTAGGTCTCCTTGCCGGCTATGTAGGCAGGGTCTTTCTTGAGTTTCTTGAGGTCGGGCTTCTCCATGAACTTGGCGAAGCTCGCCTCGGTGGCGAAAACGGACTTCTTGAACAGGTCGTCCACAAATTTGGAGAAGTCGCCATTGTTCTTCTTGCCGGCGTTGAGGAGGAACTGGGGCATGTAGTCCTCGCTCATGTGCGAGTGGACGTAGGCCATCAGGCCGGCCATGACGCGCTTCTCGGTCTCGGGGTTGTAGTCCTTGTAGAAGTTGGCAGCCGAGGTGCGGAGGTTTTCAAGGATTTGCTCGCGCTTGTTGTCGTAGCGTGGATCCTGGATGGCTTCGAGGGTATTGCCTACGCGGACGGCGCGCAGCAGCAACTCGGGGCCGCTCAACAGACCCTCACGCAGGTAGAGGCCGGCTTCCTCGGCGGTGCGGCGTTCTGCGTAGCCGTCCCGGATAAGGTCGAGGGCGCGGCTGTACTTGGGATTACGCTGGGCGCGGGCCCAGTCCATGTATTCGCGCTCCACTTCCTTCTTCACGCCCATGGTGTTGAGGTTCTTCAGGGCCTTGTTCTGCTCGTTGCTGTACTTCCAGTAGTTGGAGCAAGAGGCGTACTTGGAGGCGTACTTGATGCGGGTGGCCTGGTCGGCGGCCATCTCTTCGCGGAGGATGTTGATTTTGACGGTGCGGATTTCGTAGACCAGCTTGTTGGTGATGTCCATGGTCTCCTCGAGGCCATAGGAGGTGAGGAAATGGTCGGTGGTACCGGGGAAGCCCATGACCATGGCGAAGTCCCCGTCGTTGATTTCGCCGGCGCTGACGGGCAGGGAGTGCTTGGGCTGCAGGGGTATGTTGTCGGCGGAGTAGTCGGCAGGGGTGCCGTCAGGGGCGGTGTAGATGCGGAAGAGGGAGAAGTCGCAGGTGTGGCGCGGCCAGCTCCAGTTGTCGGTGTCGCCACCGAACTTGCCCATCGACGAGGGCGGGGCGCCGACAAGGCGCACGTCGCGGTAAATGATGTGGACGAAGAGGAAGAACTGGTTGCCGTTGAACATGGGCTTCACCGTGGCGTTGTAGAGGGTGCCTTCGGTGGCCTGTTTGGAGAGTTCGTCAGAGACCTTGTCGATGGCGGCCTGGCGATCGGCCTCGCTCATTTCGTCGGTAATCACCTCTTTTACCTTGGAGGTAACATCCTCCATGCGGACGAGGATGGAGGCGGTGAGACCGGGATTGGGCAGTTCCTGGTCTTTGGTGTAGGCCCAAAAGCCGTCGCGGAGGTAGTCGTGCTCAACGGTGGAGTGCTCCTGTATCTTGCCGTAGCCGCAGTGGTGGTTGGTACTGATGAGGCCCTGCTTGGAGATGATCTCGCCGGTGCAGAAGTGCCAGAAAGGGGTGCCGGCGTTGCCGAGGCCGACGATGGCATCCTTGAGACAACTGCGGTTGATGCTGTATACGTCTTCGGGCGTGAGTTTGAAGCCGGCGCGCTGCATGTCGGTGTAGTTCTTTCCGATGAGCGACAGGAGCCACATGCCTTCGTCGGCACGGGCGGCGTTGGGAAGCACGAGGCTGAAGGCCAACGCGAGTGCTAAAGTGCGAATTTTCATTGGTTTAATCTGTTTTTATTGTTTTTTACGTTTACTTTCGGAGGTGCAAAGATACAACTTTTTTTGCAACCGCAGGCATTTTTTTGAGCAAAAAGTATCCACCATTTCCCATCGGTGGGTAATAATTTGAAAAGGTCTATGTATTCCCCTAGAGAACCCCTACCATTCCTCTGCCGTTTTCCCTTCGCGGAGCTGAATGGGCAGTACACCACGAGGAGAGTGTAAAAGTTATCAACAGGCGACACACGCATGGGGAAAGACAACGACCATGCACTTATTACACTGCATTATAGCGCATTGTGGAATATTTTTCCGTAAATGAAACTTTTTTTGTCCAGTTACGTTTATGGTTATGAACAGCAAAAAATGGTTAAAAAAAACAAAAAAAGGAATTTTTTGGCAGAAATTGGAATATTCTTCGTAATTTTACAACCTGAAAAATAGTAGGTAAAATGGCGTTAATACTTGGAAAAGAGTACTGTAGGATCGATTCGAACGGTCGTTTCAAGTTCCCAATTGCGTTAAAGAGGCAGTTGGAGAGCGAGGACGGGCGTTTTGTGATTCGGCAGAGCGTCTATGCCGAGTGCCTAGAGCTATGGACCTATGCCAGTTTCAGGGAGGAAGTGGAGAAACTCCAAAGGCTGCTCAACCCCTACCGCCGCGAAGACCGCGAATTGCTACGCAAGTTGACCGAGGGCAACATCATCGAGCTTGACTCGAACGACCGCCTGCTGGTACCCGTCGAGCAGAAGCACGTCATCGCCAAGGCCAAGGAGGTTGTCCTGCAATCGACCGGCAAGTTCATCGAGCTCTGGGACCATGCGACCTACGACCGTATGAATACCGCCGGCGGCGACTTTGCCCAAAGGGCAGAGGAGCTGCTCGGCCAAAGCCGGGGTGAGGATGGAGAACAGTTATCATAAGCCAGTCATGCTTTCCGAGGCCATCGAGGCACTGGATATCAGGCCCGGCGGCATTTATGTCGATGTTACATTCGGCGGTGGTGGCCATTCGCGTGCTATCCTCGAACGCCTGGGACCTGACGGGCACCTCTATGCATTCGACCAAGACCAGGATGCCCTGGCCAACGCACTGGACGACCCGCGCTTCATGCTCATCAACGAGAATTTCCGCCATGTGAAGAATTTCCTGCGGCTGCATGGGGTGCGGCAGGTGGACGGACTGTTGGCTGATCTCGGCGTGAGTAGCCATCAGTTTGACGAATGTGAGCGAGGCTTTTCCACGAGGTTTGACGGGCCGCTGGATTTGCGTATGGATCGCCGAGGAGACACCACAGCGGCCGACCTGGTCAATAGACTCGACGAGGAAGAGTTGGCGCGTTTGCTGAAACTCTACGGAGAACTGCCTAACGCGCGCCAGATGGCGAAGGCCATCGTTAAGGCACGGGGAGAGAAGGATATATCAACCACCTTTGCTCTCCGACAGGCCGTGGTGCACCATCTGCCTCGCGGCATGGAGAACAAGTATCTGGCCATGCTATTTCAGGCTTTGCGCATCGAGGTGAACGGTGAGTTGGATGCCTTGAAGGAGATGCTGCAGCAGGCGCAACAACTACTCGCGCCTGAAGGGAGGCTGGTGGTTATCAGCTACCACTCGTTGGAGGATCGCTTGGTGAAGAATTTTTTCCGTTGCGGCAACTTCGAGGGCAGAGAGGAAAAGGATTTCTACGGCAATCTGCTGTCGCCGATGGTTCCTGTTGTCCGCAAGGCCATACAGGCAAGCGACGCCGAGGTGGCGCGCAACAGCCGCGCCCGCAGCGCACGGTTGAGGGTGGGAAAACTGTCAACGCATAATATATAATGTATTAATAATGGGAAACAGATTTAGGGAAAAGATAACCGAGGAAGGCCTCGAGGCTGAGATTCAGGCATCGGTGGTGGAGGCGGCTGCGACCGGAGAGGCTGAATCTGTGGCGTCGCAGGAGGCGCAAAAGCCCGGTAAGGCAGCCACAGCTGCACGTGGTGTGGCCAAGGTGCTGGGTGGCGACATACTGGCCGACAAACTGGTGCTGAGGCAGGTGCCGCTGCTGCTCCTGTGCCTCTTTTTCCTCTTGCTCATCGTGGCCAACCGATACCGGGTGGAAAGTCTCAGTCGCGAGAAGATGGCCGCCATTGAGCGCATCAACGACCTCCGCGAGCACCGCATACAGATGCAGAAACAGTACCAGAAGAGTGTCAAGATATCGCAAATAGCGGAACACCTCGGCCAAACCGGTGTGGGCATCACCTCGGGGCCGCCTTATGAAATTGAGAAATGAAAAAGGAAGACAAGAACAAAGACACGCGGATGACCAGGGGCATGGTACTCCTCTACCTACTGCTCACCTTGGGCGTAGGTGTGGCCATCATTGTCAATACGGTCAAGATACAGTTCGTGCATGGCGACGAGTGGCGCAAACGCGGCCTCAAACGCGAGGCCGGCCTGCGCACTGACCCTGCCCGCCGCGGCATTATCTATTCGAGCGACGGAAAGATATTGGCCACCACCGTTACCGAGTGCGACCTCTACCTCGACCTCTACAATGCCCCAGAGCTCGATGATAAGGGCAATCCCAAGTATGACAAAAAGGGCAACCCCCGCCAGACGGGTCCCATCGTGGACACCAGTTTTTACAAATACATTGACACCGTAAGCCAGATGCTTGCCCAGGCCATTCCCATGCACAGCACCCAGTACTACCGTGAGCGTCTGCTGACGAGCCGCGAGCGAGAAAAGTCGCGCCGCTGCGCGCTGATAGAGCGCAACGTGCCCTACTCGGTGTGGATTGACATCAGCCGCCTGCCGGGCTGGGGCAGGGGCGTGGTCAAACAGGTGGATGGCCGCAGTGTGGTGCGTCAGGTGCGTGCCCACATCTACGGCAACATGGCCAAGAATACCATCGGATTTGACAACGGTCGAGAGAACGACACCTACACTGGTCTCGAAGGCTACTACGACAGTATCCTCCGCGGCCAGGATGGCATCTCTCTCTGTCGCCGCCTCACCAAGGGTATCTGGCTGGCCGACGAGCCGCGCGAGCGCAAGGAGATACCCCAGCGCACCGACGACGACAAGGTGGACACCATCGTGGTGCAGAACAAGGTGGATGGCCGCGACATCGTATCCACCATCGACACCCGCTACCAGGACATAGCAGAAAGTTCGCTCCGCAAGGCCCTGCGTCAGTACGGAGGCTCGGCGGGTTGCGCTATATTGATGGAGATGCAGACCGGCTATGTACTGGCCTGCGCCAACTTGTCTGTAGACAGGGAATTGCAGGACTATATGGAGGTACGCGACCGCAATGTGGCGGTGAGCGACATCTACGAGCCCGGCTCCACTTTCAAGACCGTCATCCTCTCCGCGATGCTTGAGGATCCGCAGGTCGAAATTGACACATCGATGCGTCTGCCCGCCCGCTACAAGAACTTCGGCGGCAAGTATGGCGAGATCAAGGATGACCACGGCAACTGGGATTCGTTAAGCGTGAAGCGTGTCATTGAGCAGTCCTCCAACGTCGGCATGTGTGACCTCGGCTGGCAGCTTTACAGCGAGCGCCGCGACACCTTGCGCCATCTGGTGGAGCAGATGTTCCCCTACGAAAAACTCAATCCCGACGTGAAGTCGCCCGAATATGCCACTCACATTAACAACTTGAAGGCTTCCAACCGCGACTTTCTCAACTTCTGCTACGGCTACTCGACCAATGTATCCGCCCTGCGCCTTATCACATTCTACAATGCCCTCGGTGCCGGTGGCCGCATGGTGAAGCCGCTTTTCTGCCGCGCTGTGGTGGACGAGAATGGACGCCAGCGCGAGGTGAAGCCCGTGGTGCTCAATCCGGCCATTTGTAGCAAGCGCACCGCGCGGATGATGCACGATTTGCTGGAGAATGTGGTCGAGAACGGCACGGGCAACAATATCAAGAACAATACCTACGGCATTGCCGGCAAGACAGGAACCGCAGTGCACAGCTATGCCAACCTCAAGCGCTACAACGCCTCGTTCTGTGGCTTCTTCCCCTCTGAAAATCCGCGTTACACCTGCCTTGTGGTGGTGAAGGACATCCCCTACTATGGCCGCCAAGCGGCGTTGGTTTTCAAGTCCATTTCCGACTGCGTGGTGGCCATCGACAAGCGGTTGAGCGACGGCGGCGTCAAGTCGGTATGGCCGCGCTTGGAGGAGGACAGCGCCAAGGCTCTGCAACGTCCCATCCTGGCCAAGGGCGACCAGACCCATATGTCTGACGTGCACAAGATGCTCCGTGTGCCTTATCGGACGGTCGACCGCGACAGTCGCTGGGTCTGCTACCAGCCCGCCACCGACAGCACACAGGCCACCTACGTCCCCTACACCCCTGCCGAGGGCAGGGTGCCCAACTGCTACGGCATGACCGCCAAGGATGCCGTCGAGCTGCTGCAGTCGATGGGCTACCGCACCCGGGTGCGCGGCTACGGCAAGGTGTTCTCGCAATCGCCCAAGGGGGGTACCCGGCTGTCCGGCGGAACCGTTGTGCTCACCATGAAATAGAAACGCATGAGACTGAAAGAGATTATAAAAGGAATGCAGGCCGAGGTGCGCGGCAACTCCGACCCGGAAGTCGCCGACCTCCAGTTTGACTCGCGCCGCGTGTCGCAAGGTACCCTCTTCGTGGCGCAGCTCGGCACCCGAGTGGACGGGCACGACTACATCGCCCAGGCCGTCCAGGCCGGTGCCGTGGCCGTCATCTGTCAGCACGTGCCACAGGATGCCCCGGAGGCTACCTATGTGGTGGTACCCGACAGCAGCGAGACCCTTGGATTGGCGGCCGCCAACTTCTACGGCCACCCGTCGCGCAAGCTCAAGCTGGTAGGCATCACCGGCACCAACGGCAAGACCACCACCGTTACCCTCCTGCACCGCCTTTTCCGCCAGCTGGGCCACCACGCTGGCCTCATCTCCACCATCGTGAACAAGATTGACGAGGAGGAACTGCCCGCCGGCCATACTACCCCCGATGCCCTGGAACTCAACCGGCTACTCTGCCGCATGGTGGAGGCGGGTTGCGAGTACTGCTTCATGGAGGTGAGCAGCCATGCCGTGGTGCAGCGCCGCATTGCGGGGCTGGAGTTCGCCGGTGCCCTGTTCAGCAATCTCACCCACGACCACCTCGATTTCCACAAGACCATGCCTGCCTACATCGCTGCCAAGAAGGGTTTCTTCGATGCCCTTCCCGCCTCGGCGTGGGCACTGATTAATATTGACGACAAGAACGGCCGCATCATGGAGCAGAACACGCGCGCCCAGGTGAAGACCTACGCCCTGCGCCAGTTGGCCGACTTCCACGGAAAGGTGCTTGAGGAGGGCTTCGACGGGATGCTCCTGCACGTGGGGAGCGACGAAATATGGTGCCGCCTGGTGGGCCGTTTCAACGCCTACAACCTGCTGGCCATCTACGGTGCCGCCGTCCTCTGCGGTGTCCCCAAGGGCGAGGCGTTGCGCCAGCTTTCGCTGCTCGAGCCTGCCCCAGGCCGCTTCCAGTATGTCAGCGGACGCGGCGTTACCGCCATCGTGGACTACGCCCACACGCCCGACGCCCTTCAGAATGTGCTGGAGACCATCCGCGACCTGCGCCGCGAGCAGCAGCTGATCATCACCGTGGTGGGCTGTGGCGGCGACCGCGACAAGACCAAGCGTCCCGAGATGGCGCAGATTGCCATGCGCCTCAGCGACAAACTGGTGCTCACATCCGACAATCCCCGCACCGAGAAGCCCGAGGCCATCCTCGACGACATGGAGGCCGGCCTCACCGCCGAGCAGCTCAGCCGCACTGTACGCATCACCGACCGCCGCCAGGCCATCCGCACCGCCTGCCTCATGGCTCGCGAGGGCGACATCATTCTCGTGGCCGGCAAGGGACACGAGAAGTACCAGGAGGTGAACGGTGTCCGCTCGCACTTCGACGACGTGGAAGAGCTAGAGAAGGAACTAGGAATTAAGAGTTAAGAGTTAAGAGTTAAGAGTTATGCTATACTATCTGTTTGACTGGTTGGACAAGAGTCTGGATGTGCCCGGAGCGGGTGTGTTCCAGTACATCTCGTTCCGTTCGGCGGCCAGCATGGTAACGTCGCTGCTCATCATGCTGCTGCTGGGCAAGCCTTTCATCCGCTTCATGAAGAATCGGCTGGGCATGATGGACGAGGTACGCACCGAGCTCGGCCTCGAGGGTGCTTCCCGCAAGGCGCAGACCCCCACCATGGGTGGCCTGCTCATACTCTTCGCCATCATCGTCCCCACGCTCCTTTTCGCCCAACTGGACAATGTCTACGTGCAGATTATGCTCGGCACCACGGTGTGGATGGGTCTCGTGGGTTTCCTCGACGACTACCTGAAGAAGACCCGCGGCAAGGCCGGCCTGCCCGGCAAGTACAAGGTGCTGGCGCAGGTGCTGCTCGGCCTCGTGGTGGGTCTGCTCATCATCCACCACCCCGGCATCAGCGGCTCCACCACCACCACCATACCTTTCGTGAAGAACAATGAGTTCGACTATGCCTGGCTGGTAACATGGATGGGGTCTTGGGCGCAGGATCTGGTGTGGGTGGTCTACGTGCTGGTCATCGTGCTGATTGTAACTGCCGTGAGCAACGCCTCGAACCTCACCGACGGCATCGACGGCATCGCCACCGGCGTGGCCGCCGTCAATGGCGGTGCCCTGGCGCTGTTGGCCTGGGTGTCGGGCAACGTGGTGATGGCCTCCTATCTCAACACCATGTACCTGCCCAACATAGGCGAGCTGGCCGTGTTCAGCACCGCCTTCGTGGGCGCCACGCTGGGCTTCCTGTGGTTCAATTCGCATCCCGCCGAGATTTTCATGGGCGACACGGGCTCGCTGGCCATCGGAAGCATCATTGCCGTCTTCGCCGTCCTCATCAAGAAGGAGTTGCTGCTGCCCGTGTTGTGCGGCATCTATGTGGTGGAGAACCTCTCGGTCATTGTCCAGACCTCGTTCTGCAAGTCGTACCGCCGCCGCCACAAGCTGAAGCCCGACGAGGTGGTCCCTGTCGAGAAGCGTCCCTTCCGCATGACGCCCCTCCACCACCACTACCAGAAGAAGGGCGTGGCCGAGGAGAAGGTGGTGATGCGCTTCATCATCATAGCCATCCTGCTGGCCATCTTCACCCTCTCGACCCTCAAACTCCGATAGATCAACAACCCATTAAACAGTAAACATTAGACCCTTATGCAAATAGAAACCCTCGTTCCACAAAGCCGCGACAGAGTGCGCACCGGACTGGCCGGGCTGGATGCCCATCGCCTGCGTACCATGCGCAATGCCTCGCTCCGCGCCTGTTTCAACCGGCTGGAGGACACCAGCCACCGTCTCGAGTTCGTGGCACGTGTGTGCGGCCGTGAGTATATCAGCGACGCCGCCTCGCGTTCCATCAACGCCACATGGTACTCGCTCGAGAGCACGCAGGGCGGCCTCATCTGGATTGCCGACGCACCGCAGGAGGAGGCCGACTACAGCCGCCTGGTGCCGCCAGCGTTGCGCAAGGTGAGGATGCTCCTCATCGTGGGAGGCGACAGCCCCTGCATGCGCCGCGCTTTCGACGGGGTGGTACCCTCCATCGAGGTGTGTGCCGACATGGGCGAGGCCCTGCGGCGCGCCTACCACTACGAGGCCGACGACGTGAAGGTAATCTACTCGCCGGCCTGCGCCTCCGACCTCGCCCCCTACGAGCGTGGCGAGTGTTTCCGCCAAGCTGTCAATGAGTTGTAAGATTATGAAACTGTCCAACATATTCCGCGGCGACAAGACCATCTGGGTGCTCTTCCTCCTCTTCACCATCGTTTCGCTGGTCGAGGTCTACAGCGCCATTGGCCTGGAAGCCTACACCAAGTACGACACGAAGACTCCCACCGACCTCTTCCTGCGCCACATGGCCGTCGTGGCCGCCACGTGGGTGGTCGTGGTGGTCTTCTCTCGCATCAACTACCGCTATTTTTCCCGCTTCGCCATCCTGGCCTTCTGGGCCTCGATAGTCCTGTTGGCCGTCACGCTGATGATGGGCGGCCGATGGCTCTCCATCCCCGTGGTCAAGCAGTTCCAGCCCTCCGAGGTGGCCAAGATTGCCCTGGTGCTTTTCCTGGCGCGCATGATGGCGCTCAAGAAGGAGCAGGTTGGCGAACTCAACGTCTTCCTCCAGATGCTCATCTACATCGCCCTGGTGGCGGCGCTGGTGCTTCCGCAGAACTTCTCCACGGCGGCCCTCATCGGCCTCTCGTGTTACCTGATGATGCTCTTCGGCGGCGTAAACCGCCGCTGGTGGTGGCGCCTCTTCCTCGTCGCCATCGTCGCCGTCGTGGCAGGACTGGCCATCACCTACCACCGCTACGACCGCAGCCTCTACGCCGACAGCCAGCCTCGCACCGAACAACAGTTCCTTGAGCGCTCCTCCACCTGGGGACACCGTGTGCACTCCTGGATCAACCCCAACGACACCCTCCTCACGCAGGAGAACATGGCCAAGATGGCCGTCGCCCGCGGCGGTGTCTTCGGCAAGGGTCCCGGCAACACAGTCCATGCCCGCCTCATGACCCAGGCCCACAACGACTTCATCTACGCCATCATCCTCGAGGAACTCGGTCTTCTGGGCGGCATCGGGGTCTTCCTCCTCTACAGTTTCCTCTATTTCCGCTGCATACGCATCGCCTGGCGCTGCCGGGGACGCTTCGGCGCACTCACCGTGGCCGGTCTCGGCACCATGATCTACCTCCAGGCCCTGGCCAACATGTCGGTCGCCGTCGGTGTGCTCCCCGTAACAGGACAGACCCTACCCTTCATCTCCTACGGTGGCACCGCCTACCTCTTCCTCGGCTGCGGCCTCGGCATCATCCAGTCCGTCGCCGCCGACACCGAGGCCGCCGATGCCCAACCCGAACCACTCCCCGAACCCCAGCCCGCAGAATCCCAACAGGAATGAGTCGCCATGAGACCAAATGAACCCATATCGCACCAGAGTTTATGTATTCATTAAGAGAGTATCTACCGTTCCCCTAGAGAACCCCTGCCCATATCGGACAAAAAACCTTAAAATTAATAAAAATTAACATCCATATATCATGAAAATCATCATCAGCGGAGGAGGCAGTGGCGGACACATATTCCCCGCCATCGCCATCGCCAACGCCCTCAAGGCACGCCACCCCGAGGCGGACATCCTCTTCGTCGGTGCCGAAGGCAAGATGGAGATGGAGAAGGTGCCTGCGGCGGGCTACCCCATTGTCGGCCTGCCCATCGCCGGTCTGCAGCGCAAGCTCACCCCTTCCAACATCGTCCGCAATCTGCGCCTCCCGCTGCTCATGATGAAAAGCCGCCGCCGTGTGCGCCAGCTCCTGGCCGATTTCCGCCCCGACCTCGTCGTCGGTGTCGGCGGATTCGCCAGCCAGCCCACACTCAAGGCCGCCGCCTCGCTCGGCATCCCCACCCTCCTGCAGGAGCAAAACTCCTTCGCCGGCCTAACCAACCGCACCCTTGCCCGGGGTGCCCGCGCCATCTGTGTCGCCTATGACGGCATGGAACGCTTCTTCCCCGAGGACAAAATTGTCTTCACCGGCAACCCCGTCCGCGCCGATATAGAGCGGATGGCCTGCTCGAAGGAGGAGGGGCGAGCCCACTTCGGCCTCGAACCCCAGGGCAAAGTGCTCCTCTCTGTGGGTGGCAGCCTCGGCGCACGCTCCATCAACCGCATGATATTGGGAAACCTCCACTTCTTCCGCGATCACGACATCCAGCTCCTCTGGCAGACCGGCCGCTGGATGTACGACGAAGCCCTTGCCGCCGTCGGGCAGGCCGGGGTGGGGCAGTGGGTCAAGGTGCACCAGTTCATTTCCCGCATGGATCTTGCCTATGCCGCCGCCGACCTCATCGTATCCCGGGCCGGTGCCATCGCCATCTCGGAACTCTGCCTGGTCGGCAAGCCCGTCATCCTCATCCCCTCGCCCAACGTCGCCGAGGACCACCAGACCAAGAACGCCCTCGCCCTCGCCGACCGTGGCGCCGCCGTTTTGGTACGCGACACCGACTGTGCCTTGCAGGGGCTGCCAGTGGTCAAGGAACTCTTCGACGATTCCCGCCGTACCTCCGAGATGTCCGCCGCCATATCCCGGATGGCTGTCCGCGGCTCCGCCGACAAAATCGTTGACCAAATAGAAAGGCTCCTCAAATGAACTACTACTTTCTCGGCATAGGAGGCATCGGCATGAGCGCCCTGGCGCGCTACTTCCACCAGCGTGGCGACACGGTGTGTGGCTACGACCGCACGTCCTCGCCCCTCACATCCCAGCTGCAGGCCGAGGGCATCGCTGTCCACTTCGACGACAATCCCGACCTCCTGCCGCAGGACATAGACCTCGTGGTCTACACCCCCGCCGTCCCCACCGACACACTCGAATATCAGGCTCTCGCCCAACGTGGGGTGAAAATGCAGAAACGTTCCCAGGTACTCGGCGAGCTCACCCGCGGCAAACGCTGCATCGCCGTGGCCGGTTCGCACGGCAAAACCTCCACCTCCGCCATGATTGCCCACCTGCTCGCCAAGGCCCCCGGCGGATGCAGCGCCTTCCTCGGCGGCATAAGCAAGAACTTTGGCTCCAACCTGCACGTCGATCCCCGGAGCGAATACGTCGTTGTCGAGGCCGACGAGTACGACCGCTCCTTCCTCCAGCTCCATCCACACATGGCCGTCATCACCGCCACCGACCCCGACCACCTGGACATCTACGGCGACCATCGCCACATGCTCGAGGCATATCTCCAGTTTGCCTCGCAGGTGGCTCCCGAAGGCCGCCTCTTCCTCAAGCAGGGTACATTCCTCACCGCCGACGGAGAGTCGCTCATCGACTCCTGCCGCCAACACTCCTCATACACCGCCCGTGGGCTTGACGCCGACTACTACGCCGTCAATGTCCGCACCTATGGCGGCAATCTTTTCTTCGACCTCCGTACACCCGACGGCGTACTCTATGACCTCGAACTTCAGGGTACCGCCCTCTTCAACGTCGAGAATGCTGTTGCCGCCTCGGCTGTTGCACTGGCCTGCGGACTCGACCAGTACCAGCTCCGCCATGGCCTCAAGACCTTCCAGGGTGTAAGCCGCCGTTTTGACTATCGCATTCGTGAGAAGAACCTTGTCTACATCGATGACTATGCCCACCATCCCCAGGAGATAGCCTCCACCATCGAGTCCGTCCGTTATCTTTACCCCAGCAAGCGTGTTGTGGGCATCTTCCAGCCCCACCTCTATTCTCGTACCCGCGACTTGGCCGACGGCTTTGCCCAGGTGCTGCAAACCCTCGACGAAGTCATCATGCTGCCCATCTATCCTGCCCGTGAGAAACCCATACCGGGCGTAACATCCTCAATGGTGCTCCGCAAGATGGACACCATGTCCAAATATCTCTGTACCCCCGACCAAGCGCTGGAACTTGTTCCCGCACTCTGCCCCGACGTGGTGCTCACTCTCGGCGCCGGCGACATCGATCGCTTGGTGCCCCGACTGGAAACCGTATTGAAGGAGACCATGCTATGAAGATGAAACGTTCTGTCAAGATATTGCTCATTCTGTTGGGAGCTCTTCTGCTAGCCGTGCTGGTGGTGGTGGCCAACCTTTCGCGTTCGGGTTCCTTGGTGCGCGGAATCGAGGTCTCGGTTCGCTACGGCGGCACACCCGTATTGGTGTCCGAGCAGACGGTTGCCGACACCATCCAAGCCGCCCTGCCCACCTTGATGCAACAGCGGGTCAAGGAGGTGGATTGCGACGAGGTGGCTGCCGCCGCCCGCCGGATTCCGTTCCTCACCAACGTCAGTATCACCGTCAGTGTCAGCGGCCGCGTGGTGGTGCGTGCCGACCAGCGTCGTCCCATTGCTCGCCTCTTTCATGGCGACCGCGAACTCTATCTTGACAGCGAGGGAGGGCTGTTCCCCGTCTCCAGGTTGGGCAACTGCAACGTGTTGGTGGCTGGTGGCGAATTTGTCAATCCGTTGTGCATGGACAGCCTTGACGCGCAGCTCGCAGCCCTTTGGCAGGTGGCCTCTTATCTTGACTCGGAGAGCCGCTATGCCAAGTTAATTGACCAGATTTATGTCCAGCGCGACGGCGACATCATGATGGTGCCCAAGGTGGGTAGTCAGGTAATTGAGCTTGGCGATGCCAACGACCTTGACACCAAGTTCTCCAACCTCATGGCATTCTACCGCAAGGGCATGCCGCGGGCAGGCTGGGACACTTACTCGAAAATCAGCCTCAAGTTCAAGGGACAAGTGGTTTGTACAAAAAGATAAAACAAAAATACTAGATGCATTATGGAAAATGAAATTATTGTTGGCCTCGACATTGGCACCACCAAGATTGCGTGTTTCGTGGGCATGAGAGGCGAAAGTGGCAAGGTGAAAATCCTTGGTTTCAGCAAGACAGAGTCGCTGGGTGTGGAACACGGCGTGGTACGGAATGTTTCTGCTGCAGCCTCCGCCATCCGGAAGGTTGTCGACGAGGCTGCCGACCAGGCTGATGTGGACATCGACGAGGTGTGGGTGGGCATTGCCGGACAGCACATCAAATCGCGCCCCTCGCAGGGCAGTGTGATGATTCCCACGGACCATCGCCTCATCATGCAGGAGGATGTGGATCGTCTGGTGGCCGAGCAGTACAGCACGAGCCTCGACCCTGGCGAAGAAATCATCCATGTCTTTCCGCAGCAGTATATTGTCGACCGTCAGATATTGAGCCGTGAGGTACCGCCGGTGGGTGTGGAAGGCAAGACCCTCCAGGCCAACTTTCACATGGTTACCGCCAATGTGCAGAATATGCAGTACATCAAGTATGCTGTTCAGGATGCCGGATTGAATATCAAGGGGGTGGTTCTAGAACCAGTGGCCTCAGCCTTGGCAGTACTCGACGATGTAGACTGCGATGCGGGTGTGGCCATGGTCGACATTGGCGGCGGCACCACCGACATCGCCATTTTCCACGATGGAATTATCCGCCATACTTCGGTGCTTCCCTTGGCAGGCAATGCCATCACCAACGACATCCGCGAGGGTTGCAATATCATGAAGCGCCAGGCTGAAAGTCTCAAGACCAAGTTCGGCTCCTGTCTGGTGCAGGCAGTTCAGGAGAACGACGTGGTCTCCATCCCCGGCATCCGAAGCCAGGATCCGCGCGAGATTTACCTGAAGACCCTCGCCGGCATCATCAACGCCCGTACCAAGATGATTTTGGAGCAGGTCGATTACGAGATCAAGCTGTCGGGATACCATAAGAAGCTCATCGCCGGCATCACCCTCACAGGTGGCGGTGCCCAGTTGAAGCACATCAAGGATCTCTGCGAACTGGTTACGGCCACCGACACCCGAATCGGTATCCCCACCGAGCACCTTGAGTCGGACAGCGTTTCGTATGCCGAACTGGCCCATCCGATGTATGCCACGGGTATAGGACTGGTGCTCTACGGCCTTGAGCAGTCGGAGGAACAGGCACACCAGGAAGACCGGACCCGTAAGAAAGGTCGTGTGGATCTCTTCGCCGACATGGATGACACCAAGCCCGTTTCCGACCAGCCCGCTGGCCAAACGGAGGATTCGAAAAAGAAGGAAAAATCGGTGAAGAAACCCGTTGTGAGCATCTTCGAGAAGAAACTTTCAGACCTCTTCAAATCCGTCTTCGAAGAAAACATTGATAACGAATAGTTAATTAAACTGTTGAAAACTAATCGGTAGAAGGTACTCTGGACTGGAAAGAATTATGTATTTTTACAATGTCGTTTTGGGACGAAAAGTTGATATAATGTATTAGTATACAATAAAATAGAAATAAACAAGCACATGGAAAACAATATAAATCCGGCCAATCAGCCCACGCAGCAGGCTACATTTTTTGCTTTTGACGCGCCCAAGGGGCAGTCGGCCTACATCAAAGTCATCGGTGTGGGCGGTGGTGGCGGCAACGCCGTTAACCATATGTACAAACAAGGCATCGAAGGTGTCGATTTCATTGTCTGCAACACCGACATGAAGGCTCTCAACGCCAGTCCCGTTCCCAACAAGATACCGCTCGGTGACCTCGGCCTGGGTGCCGGTGGTAAGCCTGAACGCGCCCGTAAAGCCGCCGAAGGCCGTGCCGACGATATCCGTGAGGTCTTGTCGCACAACACCCAGATGCTCTTCATCACCGCAGGCATGGGTGGCGGCACTGGCACCGGAGCTGCTCCCGTCATCGCCGAACTGGCCAAGGGTATCGACCTCCAGAACGACGAAAACGAGAAAATTCTTGTAGTGGCCATTGTTACCCGCCCCTTTGGCTTCGAGGGTGCCGACCGTTGCGCGCAGGCCGAGGCTGGCATTGAGGAACTCAGCAAGTACGTCGACTCCATCATCGTCATCAACAACGACAAGCTCCGATCTTTCGGCAACCTGACCAAGAGCAATGCCTTTGCCATGGCTGACGACATCCTGCTCACCGCCGCCAAGGGCATTGCCGAAATCATCACCAAGGAGGGTTCCGTCAATCGCGACTTCCAGGACATCAAGTCCGTCATGGAAAACAGCGGCACCGCCCTCATGGGTACAGGCTGCGGTAAAGGCGAGAATCGCGCACACGATGCCATCGTGGCCGCCACCACCAGCGTACTGCTCGACGACAGCGACATTAACGGTGCCAAAAATGTGCTGCTCTATTTCTCCTACTCCCACGACCACGAGATGACCATAGACGAGATGACCGAGGTAACGGACTATGTTACCCAAATCACGGGAGGCAAGGCCAAGGTGCTTTGGGGAGACAGTTTCGACGACTCGCTCGGCGAGGAACTCAAGGTCATCCTCATCGCCACTGGATTCGAGAAAAACAATGTCGTGCCAGAAAAGCCGACGGTATATGAACTGCCCAAGGATGAACCCAAAGTGGTGCCGTCCGCTCCGCAGCCTTTGATGGACGTCTACAAGGAGATGGAAATCATCCATAAATCCCAGGCGGAGGAGAAGCATGAGGAGAAAAAACAATCCGTCAGCGAGGTGGAGGTTGCGGTAATCAACCACGTGAAGAACATCATCCATCTTGATGACGAGCCGGTCAGCGTTGTCCAGCCTGTAAATCCCGCTTATGTCCAGCCCGAGGTAAAGCGGGACATTATGGTGGAGGACATCCGCCTGATAACGACAGAGCCCGAAGTGGCCGTCCTTCCTGATCCCGCCTCTGCATCCACGCCCGTCAGTGAAACCCCGGCCCGCAGTGCTTTCGAGAACTCCAACGATGTGCAACTTGCTGCCGAACGTGCAGAACGTATTCGCAAAATCCACGAAATGCTTCGCGGAACCCCCACCAGTGCTGAACTCGTCCATCGTATGTCCACCCAGGAAATCACTGGCGAGGAACTCTATGAGGGCAACCACTCGGCTATCCGAGAGGCAGCCTCCTTCACCATCCGGCAGGATGGCTCCATGGCTCGCAATGGCTGGCTCGACGAGCAACCCGATTGATGACGTGAACCGCAAACTGATTGGTATATTCTGCGCCATAGGAGCTGCTGTCTGTTACGGCACCAACCCACTCGGAGCGCTCAATCTCTACGCCGAGGGCATGAACACGCCCTCGGTTCTCTTCTATCGTTTCGGCCTAGCGTGGGTCATCATTGTAGTAGTGATGCTTTTCCGCAAGGAGAATTTGAGGGTAACGAGCCGCGAATTCCTTACCCTTGGTATCTTGGGGCTGCTCTTTATCGCTTCGTCGGTCACGCTCTACCTCTCTTTCCGTCTTATGCCTGCCGGTGTAGCCTCCACCATTCTCTTCACCTATCCCGTCATCACGGCCACTATCATGACCCTCTTCTTCCACGAGCACATTACCGCCTCTACCATCCTCTCCATCCTGCTGTCGCTGGTAGGTGTTCTACTGCTCTACTGGGGCGATTCCGATGGGGCATTGAGCCTCGTCGGCGTACTGCTTGTGCTTGTGTCGGCACTCACCTATGCACTTTATATCATCGTGGTGGACAAGAGTCCCCTGCCCATGTCGGGTCTCAAGGTAAACTGCTATGTTCTTGCCTGGTGTGTCCTCGGCATGGTGGCTTATGCCCTCTTCAGCGGCCAGCCGCTGATGCTACCGCCTTCGCCCACGGCATGGTTGTGGGTCTCGTGGCTTGCCATAGTGCCAGCCATCATGGCACTGGTGATGATGGTCTACGCCGCCAAGTACTTGGGGTCGACACCCACGGCAATCCTCGGCGCACTCGAACCCCTCACCGCCGTCCTCATCGGTGTCCTCGTCTTTAGCGAACCTTTCACCCCGCGCTTGCTATTTGGAATCGTGCTAATACTTTCTGCCGTGATGCTCGTGGTATTGAGAAAAAGTAAGCGCAGTTGATTTTGTACAGAAAATGGTGGGGGCGACAGCAATTCGGCTGCCGCCCCCACCGCTTTCTATGCCGGTTGTGGCAATTAGATGGATTTCATGCGGTTGGAAACGAGACCGGGTTTGCCCTCACTGGCCTTGGGTGTTGCCTTTTTGACGGGATTGTTGTTGGTGCCGTTGAGTTGCTCCAGCCAAATATAGGTGCCACATCCTGCCCCCACATCTTGTCCGTGGTCAAAACCATCCCAGATAAGTTGGCCTTCAACAGGGAATCCCGAACCTACCAGGTTAAACTGATATCGGTCTGTACGGAAGTGGATGTTGTTGTAGGTGAGGTACATGGCTACTGTCATATCGGTAGCGCGGGTAGTCGTGTTGAAAGTGCCTTCCATCTCGTAGCGTTCGGAAGTGCCATCGTAGTCCCACTGGCGACCCGAGGAGGGGAACAGAGGAACCACACCATGACTACCATTGGCTACCGTGAAGTCCACATCGAACTGGCTTGCGTAGTTGGTGTGGTCGGCCCAGTCGCAGCAGAGCGACACGCGATAGCGGTCGTTCGATACCATGGCTGAGAAATACACGCGGTTGGAGACTTCGTTGCCTGTGGCGTCGAGTACCACGGCGTAAGCCGATTGCAACTGGCCACTGGTGCCTCCGCCGAGAGTCCATTGAGTGCTGGCTTCGCCGTTACTGCCTGTGCTTACCAGTTGCTGCGACATTTGGCCACAACCTTCGTCGGCCACGAACTTAACAGTGCGGCCTTGAGCAATTGAGAACTCGCCGTCGCTAAAGTTGCGCACAAGTACTGTCAGCGGGTTGGCCAGTGCAGTATAGGCATTGCCATATTGGTTGTTACCGCCGGCGATGGTGATGTCGAGGTCGTCAAGCGGAGCAATGTAGTTCGGGCTATAGAATACGCGGATGATGATAGTGCTATGATTGCCGGCACCAAAGTTCCACGACGTTTGCAGCATGGCATCCGTCGTTTCGTGAACCTCTGCATATACGTCATTCATCTTGTTCAGCAGCGAGCCGGCGAGTTCCCAGTTAGCCTCGTCGCCCACCAGCATGGCTTCTTTCTCCATATAGTCAACCACCACCTCGTATGACTTGGCAATCATACGCATGGCCTCGGTACTGCTCATCGACTCGATGTTGATATTCATTTCCTCGATGGCGCGGCGTAGGATGGGGGCAATGGTGTTTACTTTCTCGCTTTTCAAGTCAGCACCCAGGGCAGCCAGCACGTTGTTCACCAAGCGGATGTAAAAGTCAAGTATGGCAGAACGTTCGGTACACGAGAGAGTCAGTGTGTAAGCACCTTCGGTAGGGAACTCGATGGCGGTCGGGTTGCCGTAACTGCTTTGGCCAGGTATGCCGTTAAAGTAATCCATAAAGGCGTAGCGCGATGCTGCAGGCACTGAAATCTCGCCCACAACGCTGCCTTCCGAGTTGGTCATGTAGCCGTAGTAGCTTGGACTGTTGGCCGAGGTACGGAGGGTCAGCGAGGCTCCGTTCACCTCGGCAATCAGCGGGTAACAATTTAAGAAATTGTTGTTGTTAGCCGCATTTTCCAGTGCCTCTTGTCCAGAGAAGGCCATTTCATTCAACTCGCGTAGCAGGTTGTGCAACGATGCCAGCAACTGCGCGTTGTCGGTCGAGGTCAGATCCTTGCCGCGATTGACGGCCAGATTCACCGAATTGAGAAAGTCGGCATACTGGTTTGCACTCTGTATCACGTTTGTCAGCGACGTGAAGTCCGATGCCGGTATCGGGCCAAACAATGGGTTGTATGTAATCAAGGCGAGCGTTGTGCTCTCAATGTTTACCGTTATCGAGGAACCGTCTTTCACAGGTCCGCGATACATCATCAGCAGGTTGTTGTCTTCGTCGGTTACGGCAATCACCTGCGGTTTCTCATTGTTGAACACCTGTAGGGAGCACACGTCACCCGTCAGTTCCACGGACTCCACCAAACTCTGCACTTTCAGAGTGTTGGCATGTAAAGATCCACGATCCACATGCACCGTAACGGTTATCTTTTCCTGCATGGAGAACAACTCTCCAATTTCGTCGCAACTTTGTAGCACCGCACACATCAAGGCGGTTGCCACTATCAATAATACACGTCTCATAATTTGTATAGTTTAAGTTAAACAGATTGTTTTACAATGCGATATATTCTATGTTTATGGCAAATCCATATTGCAAAAATAGGAATAAAATCCATTCCCTGCAATTTTTTTTTTCATAACCATGAAAAAGAGCAGCTAGAAAGGAATGCCCCTACGATAGCTTGTTACAGGCTCACTACTTCTTTCCTACTCGCGACAGGGCGTCTGTTTGGCAGTTCACCTCGCGAGGAGTGCCGCTGTAGATGAGTGTGCTGGCACCCGAAAGGTCGGTGCGCAGGCTCTCCGTACAGTGTACAACGGCACGGCTGGCACCGCTCATCTCGCCGCGTACCTTCTTGGCTGTAAAGTTCTTGGCATCCAGTTTGCTCGCCTCGCTCATGTCCAGGCCCAGCGTCATGAACACGCTCCCTGTCATCAATCCTTCCGATGCACCCTTCGAGTCATATTCCACCATACCCGCTTCCACTTTTCCATGGAACCATGAGGCCCCGGTCAGTTCTATGTCCACCTTCTTGCCCGAAAGGTTGCCTTCGAAGCGCGAGGCTCCGCCGATGTCCACTTTCACGGCCTCGCCGCTCAAACCCAGAGGCGTGGTGAAACTCGATGCAGCCGACAGCTCCACCTCGCTCAACCTCGGATTGTGGGGGATTACCGCCCGTGGTCTCTCCTTCAGTTTGTGCTGTCCCTTGAGTCGGATGGTCAGCTCGTTGTCCTCTATCTCCACGACCACCTTGTCCTGCAGGTTGCCCGGCAGGGTTATGATGACAGCCTTCACCGTGTCGCTCACCACCACGTCGAACGCAGACTTCACCTCCAGTTTCGTATAGTTTCCGCTGAGGGTGTAGCTGCGGCTTTCGGGACTGTTGCTTGCGTTTTTTTTCTTCCGCTGTGCTGCGGCTTCGGGGTTGCTGACGGCCATCAGCAGGCAAGCCGCCATCAGGGTAACAATTGTTCTCATATCGGGTATCTGTTTTGTTGTTTATTGCGTAAATACGTATCTCACTATGTTCGAACCCATTCGCAAAGCTTTTGTGCGTGTGGCCTGGCTGTCGCCGTGTACGTCGGGGTCTTCCCATCCGTCGCCCAAATCGCACTCCCATGTAAAGAAACACACCAGCCGTCCCTCCCACACCAGGCCGTAGCCTTTGGGCGGTAGGTTGTCGTGTTCATGTATTTTGGGCAGCCCGTTGGGGAAGTCGTACTTCTGGTGGTAGATGGAGTGCGAGAACGGCAGCTCCACGAAGTCCAGTTCGGGGAACACCCGCTTCATCTGTGGCACCACGTACTCTCGCATGCCGTAGTTGTCGTCGATGTGCAGGAACCCGCCGCCGATAAGGTATGTGCGCAGGTTCTGTACCTCGCGGTCGGAGAAAACCACGTTGCCGTGGCCCGTCATGTGCACCAGGGGGTAGTTGAACAGTTCGGCGCTGCCCACCTCCACCGTGGCGTATTGCGGCTGTAGCCCCATTTGCTGGTCTTGGTTGCAGAAGGCGATGAGGTTGGTCAGCGACGTGGGGTTGGCGTACCAGTCGCCACCACCGCCGTACTTCAGCAAAGCCAGTTGCGGCTGGGCGGGCAGTACCTGCCACAGAGAGATGACTGTCAATATGAGCGGCAGGCGTTTCATGTTCTGTCGTTGATTAGGTTAAAGGCCGCTACGGCGTAGAGTGCCGCCGTCTCGGTACGCAGGCGGCTGGAGCCGAGGCTGACAGGCAGGAAGCCACATTTCAGTGCCAAAGCGATTTCCTCGGAGGAGAAATCGCCTTCGGGACCTATCAGAATGGTAGTGTCAAGGCCGGGCTGTAAGGTGGCTGCCAGGGGTTGGCGCGGACACCCAGCCTCGCAGTGGGCGATGATCCGCTGTCCCGTCGACACTCCCGACTGTAGCCACTCGCGGAGTCCCGTTGCCTCGTGGATGGTGGGCAGTAGGGTACGCAGGCTTTGCTTCATGGCACTGAGGGCTATTTTCTGCAGCCGTTCAGTTTTGAGGAATGTGCGCTCGGAGTGGTCGCATTGTAGCAGGGTGATGGCTCCCACGCCTATCTCGACCGCTTTTTCCACCAGCCACTCCATGCGCGACGGATTTTTGGTGGGTGCTACGGCCAGGTGGATTGAGAATGGAGAATTGGAAAGGAAAGAATCTTGGCCTACCGGTTCCACCACGCAAGCGCGGTCGTCGGCTACCACGATGCGGCAGTGGTGTAACATGCCTCGGCCGTCGGTCAGATGCAGCTCATCGCCCTTCCGCTTGCGCAGCACACGCACGGCGTGGCGGCTCTCCTCGGGGTCGAGGGTGCAGAAAGCGCCAGGGGCTATGTCGGGACTGTAGAAGAGTTGCATAGTGGTATTAAAATATCATTCCAGATGCAATAACAAGATGGGCCTCAATATCATAGATGGTGGCATACTGGCCAGCAGCAATGCCTTGGATGGATTCCTCGCTCTCGATGTGCGCAGTGCCGTCGGGATTCACCGTGAGGTGGCCAGGGTGGAACTCGGGGGTGTGGCGGATTTTGAACTTGATACCGGTGCCGCCAGGATTCATTCCGCTCAACCAGCGGAAGCCGATGAGGGGTATGCTACGACTGTACTGCGCTTCAGGGTCGTAGCCCTGCGAGACATACAGCACGTTGTTCTCAATGTCTTTCTTCACCACGAACCAAGGGCCGCCGCCGAGGTAGAGGCCTTTGCGCTGGCCGATGGTATGGAACCAGTAGCCGCGGTGTTTGCCCAGTATATGGCCCGACTCCAAATCCACGATGTCGCCCTCGCGCTCGCCGAGGTATCTTTTGATGAAGTCGTTGTAGTTAATCTTGCCCAAGAAGCAGATGCCCTGCGAGTCCTTGCGCGTGGCAGAGGGCAGGGCGGCTTGGGCGGCGATGGCGCGCACCTCGCTCTTCATCAGCCCTCCGATAGGGAACAGCAAGCGTTGGATTTGTGCGTATTCCAGCTGCGAGAGGAAGTCGGTCTGGTCTTTGACAGGGTCTTTGGCTGTGGCCAGGTAGGTGGTGCCATTGAAAGTGTCGGTAGTGGCGTAGTGGCCTGTGGCGATACGGTCGTAGCCGTGGCCGCGCACTTCGTCGAAAGCGCCGAACTTGATGAGGCGGTTGCACATGACATCGGGGTTGGGCGTGAGCCCGCGTCGCACGGAGTCGATGGTGTAGCTCACCACGCGATCCCAGTACTCGCGATGGAGATCCACCTCCTCGAAGCGGCATCCGTAGTGGTGTGCAATCCACTGCGTGAGTTCGATGTCCTCCTCGGCAGGGCAGTTGATGTAGCCTTCCTCGTCCTCCATTCCGATGCGGATGTAGAAGATGTCGGGCGTGATGCCCTGCTCTTTCAGCAGGTGCACCGCCACGGAGCTGTCCACTCCTCCCGATACCAATGCGGCCACGTTCATACCTTTTTCCAGAGGGCAGGCGTTTACTCCGCGCGGAAGGCAGGGAGGTTGGCCTCGGTGAAGTGCATCACGTAGTAGGCTTTGGCGCAGACGTTCTCCTCGGCCATGCGGACGTAGACGTTGGCGCTGTCGGCGAACATCTCGGGGGCGCGGCTGGCATCGTCGATGATGAGGAGCGACATGATGATTTCGCAAGTCATGTCGTAGAGACGGCGGGCAAGGAAGTCGTGCAGTTCCTGGTTGTTGGCATCGTTGACGTACTTGACGGCCTGCTCGTAGAGGTCCACCAGCTTGGCCACACGTTCCTTGAGGGGCTGCATGGCGGCGGAGACTTCTTTCGCCAGCATGTCGCGCATCACCTGCAGGTAGGTGCCGTTGGTAACGTAGCGGATGGCCGCCACGACCTGCAACTGGGTGGTACCCTCATATATACTAAAGATACGCGCGTCTCGGTAGAGGCGCTGGCACTTGTACTCCATGATGAAGCCGCTGCCGCCGTGGATGCTGATGGCATCGTAGGCGTTCTGGTTGGCATACTCGCTGTTCATGCCCTTGGCGATGGGGGTGAAAGCGTCGGCCAGGCGGTTGTACATCTTCATCTCGGCGCGCTCCTCGGGGGTGAGCTTGCGGTCGCGGGCGATGTCCTCGAGGCATTTGTAGAGGTCCACGTAGCGGGCGGTCTGGTAGAGCAGGCTGCGGCCGGCGTCAAGTTTGGCCTTCATGCGCGAGAGCATGTCGTAGACGGCTGGGAACTCTATGATTTTCTGCCCAAACTGGGCGCGCTCCCTGGCGTAGGCGAGGCCCTCGTTATAGGCCTCCTGGCTGAGACCCACGCTTTGGGCGGCGATGCCGAGGCGGGCGCCGTTCATCAGGGCCATGACGTACTTGATGAGCCCCATCTTGCGGTCGCCGCAGAGTTCGGCCTTGGCGTTCTTGTAGGTCAGCTCGCAGGTGGGGCTGCCGTGGATACCGAGCTTGTGCTCGATGTGGCGCACGTCCACACCGCCGTTGCGCTTGTCGTAGATGAACATCGACAGGCCGCGGCCGTCCTTGGTGCCCTCTTCCGAGCGGGCCAGCACGAGGTGGATGTCCGAGTCTCCGTTGGTGATGAAGCGCTTCACGCCGTTCAGGCGCCAGCAGTTCTCCTTCTCGTCGAAGGTGGCCTTCAGCATCACGCGCTGTAGGTCGCTGCCGGCATCGGGTTCGGTAAGATCCATGCTCATGGTCTCGCCGGCGCAGATGCGTGGGATGTACTTCTGACGCTGCTCCTCGGATCCGAACTCGTAGAGGGTGTCGATGCAGCTTTGCAGGCTCCAAATGTTCTGGAAGCCGGCATCGGCGGCAGCCACCAACTCGCTGGCCATGCTGAAGACCACGTTGGGCAGGTTCAGTCCGCCGTAGCGGCGCGGCATTGAGACACCGTAGAGACCGGCCATGCGGGTCTGCTGCAGGTTCTCGACGGTCTTCGAGGCGTACACCATGCGGCCCCCCTCCAGGTGCGGCCCTTCGAGGTCGACGCTCTCGGAGTTGGGGGCCAGGGTGTTGGCGGCCACGTCGCCGGTGATTTCCAGTACGCGGCGGTAGTTCTCCATCGCGTCCTCGAAGTCCACGGGGGCGTAGTCGATGCCCTTTTGGGCGTCCTCGTAATTCTTTTCTCTCAGGTCGACCACCTTTTTCATCTCGGGATGAGAGAGGTGGAATGCTATTTCAGGATGATCGCTATAATAGTTTGCCATGTCTATTTGCTGTTTTGACGGTAATACTTAATCATTTTGGGGACCACCTCTTCGACGGTGCCGGTGATGACGTAGTCGGC
>CACZLT010000006.1 GCA_902782185.1 uncultured Bacteroidota bacterium
AGCCCATGTTGAGGGCGGGGGTCTCTTTAGCTTTTTTACCAGTAAAACGTGCCATTATTTACCTCCTATCTTTGTGGGCTCGGCTTCCGAGATGGCCATGGGGACGGCCTGCTCTACGGCTTTGCGCTGTTGTTCGTTAAGATCGGCATACTGTTTGCCGAAACGGGTGGTGGACAGTTCGTTGCGCATCTCGCTGATGGCGGCGGTCAGCTCGTTCTGCACTTGGAGGTACATATCGTAGGATGTACCGCGGTCGTTGCGGAGGGAGATGACGCCCTTGGACACCTCGATATTGCCCAGCAGGTCAATCTGCTTGACCTCCTTCTCGGGCATGTGGGCGAGGTTACGGGGGTTGCCAAGGAATTCCTTGGCGCGGTCCTTGAGATCCTCAATGCGGCCGTACTCGGTGTTGAACAGGAGCCGGTCGTCCTTGTTGACCATGACAACGAAGATATTGCGCTCACGAACCTCTGGCGGCTCCACGTTCTCCGGCAGGGGAGGCGGGAGCTTACGCGCGATGCCCATATCGCTGTTGATGTTGGAGACCATCAAGAAGAAGGCCAGCAACAGGAACGATATGTCGGACATCGACGATGTGTTCAGTCCGGGAGTTTTTCTTGCCATATCTTATTTCTTTTTAAGCGATTTGGCCACCTCGGAGTAGATGATGCAGCCGGCGGCGCCCAACACGAGGATGTACACCAGGATGCAGGCGGCTCCGATAAGCTTCGAGGTGCCTTCGGTAACGTTCTGTTTCTCCATCAAGGCGGGGGTAACGTCGTTGCCCTTGGCCAGCAGGAAGGCGGCCACACAGGCCACGATGGCCACGCCGAGGATGATGAAGAATTTCTTCGCGTAGCCGGGGACATTCTTGAAGCGGTCGGCCAGCTTAACGAACAGGAAGATGACGATGGCGATGATGGAAACGGCAACCAGACAGACCAGTATCCAGTAGACGGCATCGAAGAGTCCGCCCTGGTTGACTGCGGCCAAGTCTTTCACTCCACCGTTGTTCATGGCGAACACGATGGCCAGCACGGTGCACAGCAGAGCCACGCCCAAGCCGGCGAAGGTGATCAATTTATCTGTTTTCTCGTTCATAATGGTTTCTTTTTAGTTTTTGATGATTAGACCTTGCTTGGAAGCCTTGTGCTTCACAAAAGAACCATTATTTGTGGTACTTCACGAGGATGTCCATGAAGGAGATGCTGCCGTCTTCCATCTGGTCGACGAGGCTCTCAATCTTGGTGAGGATGTAGTTGTTAGAAAATCTGAAGGATGATGGCAACGATGAGACCGAAGATGGTGGTCAACAGAGCCACTTTCATACCGCCGGCAACAACGGTGGGGCTGATATCACCGGCAACCTCGATGTCGTCGAAGGCCTGAACCATACCGACCACAGTGCCGAGGAATCCGAAGGAGGGAGCGAGGGCGATGAAGAGGCCAATCCAGGTGAGGTTGTTCTCGAGGCGGGCCATCTGGACACCACCGTAGCTGGTGACGGCTTTCTCGACGTTCTCGAGGCCCTGGCCGACACGGTCAAGACCCTGGTAGAAGATGCTGGCCACGGGACCGCGGGTGTTGCGGCAGAGTTCCTTGGCGCCTTCGTAGTTGCCGCCCTTGACGTTCTCCTCAATACCGTCGAGGAGCTTCTGCACGTTGGTGGTGGCCATGTTCAGGTAGAGGATGCGCTCGATGATGAGTGCGCTCGATGATGAGAGCCATGCCAAAGATAAGGCAGAGGAGCACGGGGGTCATCCAGCCGGCACCACCCTGGATGTACTTCTCTTTCAGCACCTGATGGAACGACTTGGTCTCGTCGGCAGCAGCAGCGGCGGCCTCTTCGACGGGGGCAATGTCCTCGGCGACGGCAGCAGCCTCTTCGGCTACCTGTTCTGTGGCTTCAGCGGCGGGGGCATCCTGGGCCATAACGCTGTTGAAGTTGGCGAATGTCAACAGTCCGACTATTGACATCAAAGCAAAAACTTTTTTCATGATGTTGTTAGTGTGTTGATTATTAATTAATTGATTATACTTTGTCTATTATAATTTGTAGTGCAAATATACACCTTTTTTCTAAACCCCACAAAAATTTCTCATTTTTTTCTTCCCATAAGGGTTTCCGTCAACTCACGGAGTGGGGTCTTTTTCTCCTCGTCGGCAAGGACGGAGGCGAGATATTCCTGGGCGAGGGCAAATTCCTGCGCAATGGCCTTCTCCACCTCGGTGCGCAACCCCACGGTTTCGTAGAGCGCCAGGGCACGGCACACTTTCCTCTCCTCGTCAGCACAGGTCTTGTCGGCGAAAAGACTGCGCAATTCGATGGCCTGTTCGGTGTCGCAGAGTTCCAGCGCACGCAGCGGAAGGTAGGTCTTCTTGTTGTCGCGGATGTCCTGGCCGGTCTTCTTGCCGAAGAGGGCAGTGTCGCCGTAACCGTCCAGCAGGTCGTCCTGCAGTTGGAATGCCAGGCCGAGATGAATGCCAAATTTCCACAACTTGTCCACCTCACCTTGCGGTGCGCCAGCAGTCATGGCACCTATCTCAAGTGCTCCGGCCAACAGCACGGCGGTCTTCTGGCGAATCATGTCCATATAGTCGTCGAGGCTTACCTCGTCAAGGCTTTTGCGTTCGAAGTGCATGTCCTTTTGCTGCCCTTCACATACCTCGATGGCAGTCTCGTTGAATCGGTTAAGTATTTCGTGCAGTTTTGGCAAGGGGGTGCGAAGCATATAGCGCCACGCCAAAGCATACATCGTGTCTCCGCTCAAGATGGCGGTGTTCTCATCCCACTTGACATAGACCGTGGGGCGGCCTCGGCGCAGGGGCGAGCGATCCATCAGGTCATCGTGCAACAGGGTGAAATTGTGGAAAGTCTCAATGCCCAGTGCCACATCAAGAGCATCCTCCTCCTTACCACCGAAGAGGGCATTGGCCACCAGCAGCAGCGTGGGTCGAATGCGTTTACCACCCAGTCGAAGCGTGTAGTCAATGGGGGCGTAGAGTTCCTCGGGGGTTCCCATGAAGTTCTCTTCGTCAAAGAGTCGCTCCACACGATCCAGATAGTATTTTATATTGTTCATATGTTATATATTATATATTCAGTAGGCAATGGCACGTTCGGTGCACCACTTTTGCGCTCCGAGATGACCCAACTTGGCCGCCTTGAGGTAGTAGTTGCGCACTTTCTTAGGTTGCTTTTGTTTCTCGTACAACTCGGCCAACCGACAGTAGGTATCGGCATCGCTTTTGTTCAACTCTGTAGCCTTCTGGTAGCTTCGCAACGCCTTGCCCATTTCGCCCTGCTCGGCATAGGTGCGTCCCATCTGACGGTAGGCTTCGCTGCTTTTTGGGTCAATGCGGATGGCGGTGCGATAATAAGCAATGGCACGATTGTATTCGGCCCGGTCAAAGTAGATGTCTCCCAAGCGGTTATAGGCGTTAACATAAGAACTGTCCCTCTTGATCACCTCCTCCAAACACTCGATGGCGTTCTCGTTCTCACCCTTTAACAGATAGGCCCAGCCAAGGCAGTAGATGAGTTTGATGGAGCCGCGCTCCACCCTCAGACCTTTCTTTAGAGTACTGATAGCCAGGTCGTGATTGTTGCGGTAGCAGTACATAGTCCCTAGGTTGAAATGGGCATCGATGTTCTTGGGGTCGGCCTGCGTGGCCTGCCGGAAGGCTTTGACGGCATCGTTATCGTTGCCACGGTAGAAATGGATGATTCCCTTGACGTTGAGTGCGCGAGCCGAGTTTCGGTCTTGGTCCAGTGCGCGGTTAACCCAGGTGAGGGCATTGGTGTAGTTGCGATCCATACAGTGTACCAGCCCCAGCGTAGCCATGGCCGAAGAACGCAACGCACTGTCGTTCTCGGAGGCCAACTCAATGGATTTCTCGGCTGCCCGTTTGGCATCAAGCCAATGACGCTGCTCGGCGTGGCAGACCGCCAGATGGGTCATCGAGAGAGCCGTGGTATCGGCTCGAGCCAGCCACAACGAAGCCTCGGCAAAATGCTCCTTTCCTTCCAACAGCAAGCCCAGCCACAGCCGTGCCTCGGCACTGGTATCAGCGGCCTGGCGGTAATAGTCCTCGGCCAAGTCAATCAGCCCCCGGCAGTCGGCATTGCGGGCCTTTTCCAGCACTCCTTGACACCATGCTGCAGTGAACAAGGTCATGAAGAAACTGATTATGAGCAGTTTTCTAAACATATTTGGATATAACGCGCAATGGGATATTTTATTGCATCGCTGCGTATCATGGAACAAAATTTGAGCCATTGAAAAAAATATTTTGCCAGTTTAGAGAAAGTTCGTATCTTTGCATCACGAAATTAACAAACGAATTATAAACAATCGTCTGGCAATCAACGGGCTGGACGGCAAAAAGTAAAGAAATGAAAAAAGGAATTCATCCCGCAAACTACCGCCTCGTGGTGTTCAAAGACATGTCCAACGACCACATGATTCTCACCAAGAGTTGTGCCAACACCAAAGAGACCGTGGTCTATACCGACGGCAAGGAGTATCCCGTAGTGAAGCTCGAAATCTCGAACACTTCGCACCCCTTCTTCACTGGCAAACTCAAACTGGTCGATACCGCCGGTCGCGTCGACAAGTTCATGTCGAAGTACAAGAAGTACGCCAAAAAGGCCGAGTAAAGATTTCTTGACGTACCTGCCAGACCAAGAAGGCCGAATAAGCCTCTCATTGGAGCATTCTCCAGAGTACGAAGGACTAGTAAGAAAAAAAGGTAATTTGTTTTAGATTTTTAGATCTAGAAACTCCGCCCAAAGAGGCGGGGTTTTCTATTTGTAGTGTTGAGGATGAACGCTGAAGCACTTCGATAGAATGGAAGTGGCTGACATATACCTGGATGCAACAAGGTCATCCGGAAGACTACAATCAGGTAATCAACCTCTTTCTCACAAAGCATCCTTTGGAAAAGGGCAAAAGGTTTCTATTTATGTTTTTTGAAAAAATATTCTTGACGTATTGAAAAAAAGTGTATATTTGCAAGTTGAAATATGCAAAATAATTATAACATAATTGATTCAACATCAATATATTTAATGCTTTATTAACAAAAACTAAAACATTATGCGCGTCATTATCACAAAAGACTATGACCAAATGTCGGTCTGGGCTGCCAACTATGTGGCCAAGAAAATCATCGACTTTAATCCCACGGCGGAGCACCCGTTTGTCCTCGGATGCCCCACCGGTAGTTCTCCGTTAGGACTGTACCAGCACCTAGTGAAACTCAATCAACAAGGTGTGCTGAGTTTTCGGCATGTGATAACTTTTAACATGGACGAGTATGTCGGCCTTGACGTGAACCATCCCGAAAGTTACCATTCGTTTATGTGGAACAACTTCTTCAACCACATTGACATCAAGAAGGAGAATGTGCACATTCTCGACGGCAACGCCAAAGACCTGAAGGCCGAGTGCAGGCACTATGAGGAGATGATTGCCGCAGCCGGTGGCGTTGACTTGTTCATGGGCGGCGTGGGTCCCGACGGACATATCGCTTTCAACGAGCCGGGTTCCTCGCTGACTAGCCGCACCCGCATCAAGACCCTCACCACCAACACCATCCAGGCCAACTGCCGTTTCTTCGACAACGACGAGAGCAAGGTTCCAAAACAGGCTCTCACCGTCGGTGTGGGGACTGTTATGGATGCCCGCGAGGTACTGATACTCTGCAACGGTCCAAAGAAGGCGCGTGCGCTACACCACATGATTGAGAACGGCGTGAACCACATGTGGACCAGCAGTATGTTACAGATGCACCCCCACGCCGTGGTAGTGTGTGACGAAGAAGCCTCGGTGGAACTCAAAATGAGCACCTACGACTACTTCAAGGACAAACAGCGCATCGAAGGCAGCATCGAGGAATATCTCAAACTTTTCTAAACAGGCAATGGATTACCGTAATCTTTCAGAACTCGAGATCGGCCTGTTGGAATGCCAGGGCAACTGCGCCGACGACTGGCAGGCCGTACGGGTAGCCGACCCTTTCTGCGTCGAATACATCAGAAACAATACCTTCGAGGGTGCCGTTTCCATTGGTACCGTCGATAACGCACGCCGTACCGACGGTGCCCTCTCGCTCCGCGAAGGCATCTACAACTCCCTCCTCCGCGACACTACGGTGGGGAACCATCCCGCCATCCACAATGTGCACATGCTCAGCGGCTACACCCTCGGCGACAACGTGCTGCTCTTCAATATCGACGAGATGACCCACGACAGCGACAAACGTGCCTGGCTGGAGCCCATGAACGAGAATGGAGGCCGCAAAATACTGCCATTCGGAGGAATGACCATCGGCGATGCCTATATGTGGGCACGTTACCGCGGCCACAAGACTTTTACGGAGAAACTTGAGCGTTTCAGCTCCGATATCGCGCTTTCCCGCGAAGGGATCTGCGGCCACATTGGGGACAACTGCGTCATCAAAAACACCCGAAGTCTGCACAACATCAGCGTCCGATCCTCGGCCGACGATCCGAGCCGCATCGACAGCTGCATTACCCTGCACGACGGCGTGGTGGGATTCGGATGCACCGTGGAGCATGGTGTCATCGCCGAGCGTTTCCTGCTGGGCGAACACGTGCATCTGGAATTCGGCCTGCGCCTCAACGACACCGTGGTGGGCGACAACTCCACCCTGGCCCGCTGCGAAGTGGGAAACAGTATCATCTTCCCCGCCCACGAACAGCACCACAACAACTCGTTCCTTATCGCCGGTCTCATCATGGGACAGAGCAACATTGCCGCCGGCGGCACCATCGGCTCGAACCACAACTCGCGCACCGCCGACGGTGAACTGGCTGCCGGACGCGGCTTCTGGCCGGGCCTCTGCTGCTCGTTCAAGCACTCGTCGCGCTTCGCTTCCTACTGCCTGCTGGCCAAGGGCGACTATCCTGCTGAACTGGACATCACGCTACCCTTCGCGTTGGTCAATAACAACACGAGCAAGGACCAACTTGAGGTAATGCCAGCCTACTGGTGGATGTACAATATGTACGCCATGGATCGCAACAGCAAGAAATTTGCCAAGCGCGACAAGCGCAAGTTCAAGGAACAGCACATCGAGTTCGACAACCTGGCTCCCGACACCGCCGAGGAAATCCTCCACGGCATGGAACTGTTGCGCAATTGGATGGACAAGGCCGATAACGGTGTTGTCTATGGTGAGGGCATGGAGAAAGGCAACCGTAAGACGGTTATCCTCAAAGCCGCCGAAGGTCTCAAGGCATATGAGGATATGCTGGTCTTCTACGCTATAAAGACATTGGGTCAAGCGCCACCCACCACCCACTATCCACGATCCACTACAGATTGGGTCAATATCGGAGGGCAGATTGTGGCCAAGCCCGATATGGAACAACTGATTTCCGATGTGGAAAATGGCACCATTGGCAACTGGCAGCAACTGCACGAACGTATGGATACACTATGGCAGATCTATCCCGCACAGCGCCAAGCCCACGCCTACGGCATCCTTTGTCGTCTGGCTGGTGTCGACACTCTCGACGAAAGGCTGTGGAAGCAATACCAACAACGCTATGCCGCGATACAGAACTATATCGAAGAACAGAAAGCCGTCAGCCGCCACAAAGACGACATAAATCCCTTCCGCCGCATGACCTACTGGGACAACGATGAATGGACGGCTGTGATGAAATAAACAAACACAACACCATAATGACAAAAAAGTATTTAGCATTCGCCATCGGCACCATGCTCCTCTACGGTGGTGCAACGGCACAGAAGACTGGCGGCATCAGCGCCGAAATGATGCAACAGATGAAGAACAGTTACGGCAACTCGGCCACCGACCGCGCCCTGCGCAACATCATGGTGAACCAGAGTCCCAAGAAGCTGGCCATGAACTATGAGAACGCCACCAAGTTCGACGCCAACTTCAGCCACCGCGTGGTCTCCAAGGCCATCACCGACCAGAAGTCGAGCGGCCGCTGCTGGATGTTCACCGGCCGCCGACTTTCAGTTCTCGCAGGCCTACCTCTTCTTCTACGACCAGCTGGAAAAGAGCAACCTCTTCCTGCAGGCCACGATCGACACCTACAAGAAACCCATGACCGACCAGGAAGTGGAGTGGCTCTTCAAGAACCCCATCGGCGACGGCGGCCAGTTTACCGGCGTGGCCAACCTCATTGACAAGTACGGCCTCGTGCCCGCCGAAGTGATGCCCGAGACCTACAACACCAACAACACCTCCGCCATCAGCAACCTCATCGCACTGAAACTGCGCGAGAACGGCCTCCAACTGCGCGAGATGGCGGTCCAAAAAGGCATGACCCCTGCCAAACTGCAGCAGAAGAAGACCGAGATGCTCGGCACCATCTACCGCATGCTGGCTCTCACCATGGGCGAGCCTCCGGCTCAATTCACCTGGCAGCAGAAGAACACCAAGGGCGAGATAGTGGAGACCGCCGAATATACCCCCATGGAGTTTTACCAGAAATTCGCCAAGACCGACTTCTCGAAATACTATATGGTCATGAACGACCCCACGCGCGAATACTATAAAGTATACGAGATACAGTACGACCGCCACGTCTACGACGGCCAGAACTGGCGCTACCTCAACCTCCCCGTCGAGGACATCGCCCCCATGTGCATCGCCTCCATCAAGGACAGCACCATGATGTACTTCAGCTGCGACGTGGGCAAATTCCTCGACAGCGAGAAGGGTTTCATGGACATGAACAATTTCGACTACGAGAGCCTCATGGGCACCACCTTCGGCATGAACAAGGGCCAGCGCGTGGCCACTTTCGCCAGCGGCTCCTCGCACGCCATGACCCTCTGCGCTGTAGACCTCGACAAGGAAGGCAAGCCCATCAAGTGGATGGTGGAGAACAGCTGGGGCGTGAACAGCGGCTGGCAGGGCAACCTCATCATGACCAACGAGTGGTTCAACGAGTACATGTTCCGCGTGGTACTCGAGGAGAAGTACATCCCCGCCAACCTCCGCACCATGATGGACCAGGAGCCTATCATGCTCCCCGCCTGGGATCCGATGTTTGCGCCGGAGGAATAGCCTGCCAAGCATGATAGCCTATCAGAAATACTTGCTGGATAACGGGATGGTTGTGCTCACACACGAGGCGTGGGACACACCGCTAGCCACCATAAACCTGCTCTACAACGTGGGTGCGCGCGACGAAGACCCCTCGCGTACCGGCTTCGCCCACCTGTTCGAGCACCTGATGTTCGGCGGTACCGATCGGGTGCCTGATTTCGATGCCGTAGTCTCTTCCCTCGGAGGAGAGAACAACGCCTACACAAACAACGACCACACAAACTACTACATCACCCTGCCCGCCCAAAGCCTTGCCACGGCACTGATGCTGGAGGCCGACCGCATGGAAGGGCTCTCGCTCACGCAAAAAGCGCTGGAAGTGCAGCAGAGTGTGGTTATCGAGGAGTACAACCAGCGCTACATGAACCGCCCCTACGGCGACAGGTGGCTGCTGTTAAGGCCGTTGTGCTACCATGCGCACCCCTACCGATGGCCCACCATCGGAGCCGACATACGTCATGTGAGCGAGGCCACGCTCGACGATGTGCGCGCCTTCCACTCCAAACACTACCGCCCCGACAACGCCATCCTCTCCATCGCCGCTCCGATGAGACACAATGAGATGATACGACTGGTCGAGGAAGCCTGGTGCAGCGGAAGCAGCCCCTGGGAAGGCAACCGTGCCTACGCCGCCGAGCGCACCTACCCCGCCGAGCCGCTGCAAACCGAGGCACGTCGCCTGGTGGTGAAGCGGCACGTGCCCTCGATGTCAATCGACCTAGCCTGGCCCATGGGCGACCGCTTCGACGACGACTTCCGCGCCTGCGACCTCCTTTCCGACCTGCTGGGGAACGGCAAGTCGAGCCGCCTCTACGACCGTTTGGTGCGCCCCAGCCGTCTGGTCTCCGAGGCCGATGCCTGCATCACCGGAGACGCCGGCCCGGGCCTGATGCTACTCACCGCCAAACTGCACGAAGGTGTCCCCGCCGACGAAGCCGCCGAAGCCCTGCGCCGTGAAGCTTACGCACTGGCCGACAGCATGGTGGACTTGGAGGAACTATGCAAGGTGCAGAACAAGTACGAGGTTACCCACGCCTACTCGCAGTACAAGGCCGCCGACCGCGCCTTCGCCCTCTGTTACCACACCTGGCTCGGCGATACCTCGCTGGTCAATACCGAGCCCGAACACTATCGCATCATCGACCCCGCCCGGTTGCACCGCGCGGCACAACGATTGTTTGTCCCAACACACGAAAACCTGTTGATAATCGACAATGAATCTGATTGACAACCTGTTGGAAACTCTCAAGCGGCTGAAGGTGCAACTCTCCGCCGTAGATTGGAAGGGCAAGGCCGACCGTGCCGCCAGCGCCATAGGACGCGTGATGCACAAACTGCTCTTCGAGTGGCTCATGCCCACCAAGTACCGCAGCCTCACCAAGAAGCAGATATTCGAAATCATCTTCAAGTCCGATACCCCTGCCGGAAAGAAGTTCGACATCTGGCTGCTGGTACTCATCGCCCTCAACATCGCCCTGCTGATGGTGGACAGCGTAACGGGCACCACCTCCACCATGACCTCCAGTGCCCACCTCTCCTGGTCATTCATCATCTTCAAGATTCTTGAGTGGGGATTCACTATCCTCTTCACCTTCGAGTACTATCTCCGCATCTACTGCCTTAAGCGCCCCTTGAAGTACGTCTTCTCCTTCTGGGGCATCATCGACTTCCTCTCCATCTTCCCAGCCTACCTCAGCCTCTTCTTCCCCACCATGCAGGCCCTCACCGTGCTGCGCCTGCTGCGCGTGATGCGCATCTTCCGCATCTTCAAGCTGCAACGCTTCCAGGTTGAGACCTTCCACCTGCTCAACGCTCTCCGCGCCAGCTTTACCAAGATATTGATATTCATGCTTTTCGTACTGGTGGCCGCTGTCATCCTCGGCTCGCTGATGTACTCCATTGAGGGCGAAGACAACCCCGACTTCAAGAGCATCCCTGCCGGCATCTACTGGGCCGTCGTAACCATCACAACGGTAGGCTATGGCGACGTGGTACCGATGACCGCCGCCGGACGCTTCCTCTCCGTAATCGTCATGCTTCTGGGTTATTCCATCATCGCGGTACCCACCGGCATCGTGGCAGGCGAGACCTTCCGCGAACACCAGCGGCCCAAAAATCGCCGTCGCCGCAGCGCCATCGAGCGACAGTATGACGAGGAGAACGAGGCCATCAAGAATTAACCCGATTACAAACATTTAGAGATACATCCATTATGAAATTTTTGCTTGAAAAATTCCCAAAAACTTCGTGTCTTTGCATCTCGCTTCAAGATACGGCCGGTCATCTCCGACCGAGGAACAACCGAAAAACAGCCGAAGGCACCTGGGCGCACACACGGTACCCCAGAGTCGCCTTGGCGGCGGCGCTGTGTACCCTCTTCCTTCTTCCTTTCTCCGGCACCCAAGCTCAAACCGTAACTGGAACCGTTACCGACGCACGAACAGGTGAGACCCTCATCGGCGCCACCGTCCTAGAGACCGCCACCGCCAAAGGTACCGTTACCGATGCCCACGGTCGCTACTCGCTCACCCCCGGTGTTACCACAGCCCAGCTGCGCATCAGTTACATAGGCTACAAGGCGCAGCAGCACACCGTAGACCTCTCGTCCAACACCCGCCTAAACCTGCGCCTCGAACCCGCCGTGGACCTCGACGAGGTTACCATCACCGCCGACCGGGTTTCCAGCCCGCAGATGAGCCAAATGTCGGCCATCGAGGTGCCTGTGGAGCAAATCAAGCTGGTACCTGTCATCTTTGGCGAGGCCGACGTGCTGAAAGCAATCCAGTTGCTGCCCGGTGTGCAGAGCGGTACCGAAGGCACCAGCGGCATCTATGTCCGTGGCGGCGGCCCCGACGAGAATCTCTTCCTCCTCGACGGAGTACCTCTCTACAACGTAAACCACTTGGGCGGATTCTTCTCCGCCTTCAACAGCGACGCCATCAAGAACGTAACCCTTTACAAAGGGTCTTTCCCCGCCCGCTTTTCGGGTCGCATCTCCTCGGTGCTCGACATCGCCACCAACAACGGCAACGACCGCGAGTGGCACGGATCGGCCTCCATCGGCGCCATCGCCGCCAAGTTCAACATCGAGGGGCCGATAGTGAAGGAGCGGACCACCCTCAGCCTCTCGCTGCGACGCACCTACGGCGACCTCCTCATCCAGCCCGCCATCATGGCAGCCAGCAGAGCCGAGGGTGCCACATCCAACGTGGGCTACTACTTCTACGACCTCAACGCCAAGGTTACCCACAAGTTCAACGACCGCAGCCGCCTCTACGCCTCCTTCTATTCGGGCGACGATGCCGTCTACCTCCGCGTCAAGTCAAGCGGCGGCAACATCTACGACGGCTACTCCCACGAGGAATACATCCGCATGCGCTACGGCTGGGGCAACCTGGCCGCCGCCGTGCGCTGGAACTATGAACTCAACCCGCAGCTCTTCCTCAACGTTACCGGAGCCTACACCCGCTACCGCAACCGCCTCTCCGTGGGCTCTGAGGAAAGCTACCGCTCACCCCGGGGCCAAGGTGGGAACGAGGTCGAGATGAGCTACAACTCCGGCATCCGCGACCTCTCGCTGCGTGCCGACTTCGACTACAGTCCCACACCCGACCATGCCGTCAAGTTCGGTGCCGTCATCACCCACCATCTCTTCACCCCGGAGGTGCTGGGCGCACGGATACACAGCACCGAGGAGGCCATGTCGATCGACACCACCATCGGCGAGTCCCGCACCCGCGCCGAGGAGTTCACCCTCTACGGCGAGGACGACTGGAGCATTTCCGACGCCCTCAAGGTCAATGGCGGCCTCGCCCTCACCGGATTCCTCGTCTCCGGCAAGTTCTACCCCTCCGTCCAGCCCCGCCTCAGCGGCCGCTTCATGCTCACCGACAACCTCTCGCTCAAGGCTGGATACGCCTACATGACCCAGTACATGCACCTCCTCTCCACCTCCAACATCAGCCTCCCCACCGACCTCTGGGTACCCGTTACCAAGCGCATCCCGCCGATGGGCAGCCACCAGGTGGCCGCCGGCGCCGTCTACACCTGGAAAGGCATCGACTTCTCCGCCGAGGTTTACTACAAGTGGATGCACAACCTGATGGAGTACCTCCCCGGCAGCTCTTTATTCGGCTCCAGCACCGGCTGGGAAAACAAGGTGTGCCTCGGCGACGGCCGCGCCTACGGCCTCGAACTGCTCGCCCAGAAGAGCGTCGGAAAGTTCACCGGCTGGGTGGGCTACACCCTCAGCCGCACCCTCCGCACCTTCGAGGCCCTCAACGGCGGGCGCGAGTTCCCGGCCAAATACGACCGCATCCACGACGTCTCCGTTACCGTCCAGTACCGCCCCAATGACCGGTTCGACTGCGGCCTCACCTGGGTCTTCGCCACCGGCAACACCGCCACCCTCGCCACGCAGTACTATGAAGACATCCAGGAGGGGGGGGATCCCTACTCCACATACTCCCGCACCGACGGCTACGGCTACATAGAGTCGCGCAACAACTTCCGCCTGCCTGCCTACCACCGCATGGACGTCTCGGCCAACTTCCACAAACAGAAGAAGCACGGTGTGCGTACCTGGAGCATCAGCGTCTACAATCTCTACAACCGACAAAACCCGTTCCTCATCTACCGAGGATACAAGGAGAACTACTACTATGACTCCTATGAAGGAAACTCCCGTACCCCCACGCTCAAGCAGCTCTCGCTCTTCCCCATCATCCCCTCTGTGTCTTGGATTTATAAATTCTAGTGCCTTATGAAAAAAAGTCTTTCCATATTCGCATTGGCAGCCCTGGTTTTCGTCGGCTGCGTCAAAGACCTCGACTACGACTTCGAGGATACCGACCCCAAGGTGGTCGTCATCTCCTGCGTGGAACCCGGCCTCCCGGTCAATCTGCGCATCACCTACAGCCGCTTCTTCCTCTCCACGGCACCGTTCCGCACCGTGGACAACGCCGTGGTGAAGCTCCAGGTAAACGGTGCCGAGACGGATGCCGAGGTGTATTACCTCAACGAACGCTACGTCGTTGACTACCGCCCCCAGCCCGGCGACCGCCTCGACCTCAGTGTGCAGGTTCCCGGCCACGGCACAGTCTCCGCCTCCACCGTGGTGCCCACGCCAGCCGACGTATCCAACATCCGCACATCCAAACAGGTGAACGAGGACGGGGACACCACCTGCATCCTCCACTTCAACCTCCAGGACCCGGCCGACGAAGACAACTACTACTTTGTCCGCATCCGTAGCTATGAAGAACTAAACGGAAGGAGATCCTCCTACTTCAATTACCTCCCATTCTATTGCAGCGACCCCCTCATCGTAGAGAATGCCGACGTTGTCGACATCATCGACGGCATTGAGGGCGGCAACCCCAACGAGTGGAAGGGACGGCAGCTCTACTTTCTCGACGGCAACATCGCCGGACGCAACCACGAAATGGAAATCTCGTTCAAAGCTGCCAAAAACTACTCCACTGACCACAATTACGCCTATCAGATGGAAATCACCACCCTCACCCGCGACCGCTACCTCTACGAAGTTACCACCGACCTCTACAGCGGCGATGAACTTGAGGCAATCTTCTCCGATCCGGTGCAGATTCACCACAACATCGACGGCGGCATAGGCATCTTCGCCGCTCGCAACACAATGCTTGTCGACATCCCACAACATCCATGACCCGCATCCTTGTCTCCGACCGCACCCATCCCGTACTCGAACAACGCCTACGCGAAGCGGGGTTCGAGGTCAGCGTTGAGCCCGACCACGACTATGCCTCGCTGCTCCGTGCCGCCCAAGGCTGCGACGGCCTCGTGGTGCGCAGCAAGGTACTCATCGACAGCGACTTCATCGATGCCTGCCCCTCGCTGCGCTGCATCGGAAGGGTGGGAGCCGGCATGGAGACCATTGACGTGGAGCATGCCGAAGCGCGCGGCATACGCTGCCTCAACAGCCCCGAAGGCAACCGCGACGCCGTGGGCGAACACACGGTGGGCTTGTTGCTGGCGCTGCTCAACAACATAGCCCGCGCCGATGCCGAGGTACGCCGTGGCCTCTGGCAGCGCGAGGCCAACCGCGGCCTGGAACTCTCAAGCCTCACCGTCGGCATCATCGGCTTCGGCAACATGGGGCAGGCTTTCGCCCGCCGACTCCTCGGCTTCGGCTGCAGGATAGTCTACTACGACAAATACCTAAAACCAGAAAAACTAGAGAAACTAGAACATCTAGAACATCTAGACTCCCTCCAGCAAGAGGCCGACGTGGTCTCCTTCCACGTCCCCCTTACCGCCGAGACCCACCACTACCTCGACGCCGACTTCATCGCAGCCATGCGCAAGCCATTCTTCCTCCTCAACACCGCCCGCGGCGCCGTGGTCGACACCGATGCCCTCGTCGACGGCCTCGAAAGCGGCAAGGTGCGCGGCGCCGCGCTCGACGTGCTGGAAAACGAGAACATGCAATCCGACGCTCTCCTAACCCTCAACCCTAAACTCCTAACCCACAACTGCATCTTCACCCCCCACGTGGCCGGCTGGACGGTCGAGTCCAAGTACAAACTCGCCGCCGTGCTGGCCGACAAGATAATAAACACCTTGAAATGATAGTAGTCAAGAACAGCATAGTCTCCGACGACATCGCCGACCAGTGTTTCTGCTGCGACTGCACCCTCTGCAAGGGAGCCTGCTGCGTCGATGGCGACAGCGGCGCCCCCCTGCTTGAGGAGGAGGCGGCACGGCTCGAGGCCGTACTGCCCGAGGTGCTTCCGCTGCTTACTCCCGAAGGCCGTACCGCCGTCAAGGCACAAGGCGTAGCGGTGCGCGACAAGGACGGCGACCTCGGCACCCCGCTCATCGCCGGCGGCGCCTGCGCCTACATCGCCTACGCGCCCGACGGCACCGCGCTCTGCGCCCTGCAGCACCTCTACAAGCCCGTCTCCTGCCACCTCTACCCCATACGCGTGGAAGACTACGGCGAGTTCACCGCCGTCAACTACCACCGCTGGGACATCTGCCGCCCTGCCCACGGCCACGGCGAACCCCTCTACATTTATTTAAAGGAACCCCTCGTCCGCCGCTTCGGACAGGAATGGTACAGAGAACTGTTGCACGAAATCTCCAACCGCAATGAATAAACGCAAGCAAGCCTTCACCGCCGCCGCCCTCGTGGCCGCCATCCTCATAATCGACCAAGTCATCAAAATCCTGGTCAAAACCCACATGCACCTCGGCGAGGACACACCCCTCATTGGCTCCTGGTGTCGATTACACTTCATTGAGAACGAGGGATTTGCGTTCGGAATGGCATTCGGTGGCGAAGTGGGAAAAATCATCCTCACACTCTTCCGCCTTGTCGCCTCGGCCCTCATCGTGTGGTTCATCCTGCGCCACATCCGGCAGGGAGGACGCAACTCGCTCGTATACAGCCTCTCGCTCATCCTGGCTGGCGCAGTGGGCAACCTCATCGACTGCTGCTTCTACGGCCTCATCTTCAACGAAAGCTACTACAACGTAGCCACCCTCTTCCCTCCCGAAGGCGGCTACGCCCCGCTGCTGCAGGGCAAGGTGGTCGACATGTTCTACTTCCCACTCTTCGAACTCGACTGGCCCCAGTGGATGCCACTCATCGGCGGCGACCACTTCGAATTCTTCAGCGCCATCTTCAACTTCGCCGACGCAGCCATCACCATAGGCGTAATTTGGCTCCTCATCGACCAGATTTTCCTCGTCCCAAAGCCCGCCCAATCCCCCACAGAAGAAAAAAATGAAAAATAAAACAGACTGATAATCAACTCACAACAACCAACTCTCAACTTTCAGCCAAAAAAAGTTTGGCCAGTTTACAAAAACTTCGTACTTTTGCACCCGATTTCAAGAGCGAAATTCGATGGCGTCGTAGCTCAGTTGGTAGAGCGAAGGACTGAAAATCCTTGCGTCACTGGTTCAAATCCAGTCGATGCCACAGCAGAAAGGGAGACTCTCACGAGCCTCCCTTTCTGTTTTTGAAAAAGCCCCTCACCCCTCCTTCACGCCCCCCCTTCCAAGTACCCATTTCGGGAGGAAGAAGAGAGGAAGAAGAAGACCACTGTAAACCACTGTGAATACGCTTATTATAAACGGACGGATTGCGCCGTTTTCAGAGGTATTTTTTCCACATTTGGACAATAAAAAGCAGTGGGATCCCGTTTCGTGATGTATCATTAATACCGCCATGCACCCATCATCTTCACACCAAACACGACCAACACCCCATGACAGCACTCCGACATCAATACCTATGGCAACAAAAAAGCCCCTTTGCAGGGGCTGAATCGTGGTCTGTGGGAGATTCGAACTCTCGACCTCTTCCGTGTGAAGGAAGCGCTCTAAACCAACTGAGCTAACAGACCTGTCTTTCTGAATTCGGGTGCAAAGATACGAAGTTTTTTCTAATACAACAAAATTTTTCACAAAATGGGAAAGAAAAAGCATAGGCCAATGTGGTCTCAACTGGTTGGAATTGCCTGGATTATAGCAGTATTACTCATTGCCCTAGGATGGTATATTTTTTCGTCAAAGAACGAGCCGAAAGACACACAAACAGACCAGACAAGGGTACTTGCAGAGGAAATATTGGCCTCAAAGGAGGACTCAGCCTACCGATCCAGACGAAAACCCGCTTTTTCTCACAGACAACCAGCAACATATACCCATCAAAAGATGGATATTGACACGGATAGCATGTACAGGCATGAGCCTCCACCGTTGCGCAAACAGATCCTGTTTGTGAACCTGAACACTGCAGACACCACGACATTGCAACTATTGCACGGCATAGGGCCATCGTATGCCAGACGAATTGTGCGGTACCGCGAGCGGCTGGGCGGGTTTGTCGCAGACAGCCAACTGCTGGAGGTGTACGGATTCACTCCCGAACTGCTGGCTCACATCAGACCCTATCTGGAAATGGACACGTCCGTGCGGCGCAAGATAGCCATCAACCGTGTGGGGCTGAAAGAGTTGGCTCGGCACCCCTATGTGGAATACTATCAAGCGCGCGACATTGTGAATTTGAGGTCTAGGGGCATTGTTTTCCACTCGGAAGAGGATCTGCGAGCAATACCCTCGATGGCGGACAGCACCCTGGCACGACTGCGGGCATACTTGGACTACGCATTAGAGGATAATGAATAGCCCGGACACCGCACAATAATCCACCTGATTCTTCGTTTTTTATTAAAACGGATACACCATGCTGACAGAGAAACCCTCCTGGGTGGCTGTGATGACCCACCCCAATGCCGAGACCCTGGTGGCGGAACGATTCCGCAAGGCGGAGCCGCCAATAGAATACTATCTGCCTATGCTGGCGGGCAAGGACAAGCGGTTCAAAAAGAACCCGATGCCGGAAAAACCGATGTTCCCCTGCTATATTTTCGCGCACATCAACAAATGGCAAATCTACCCAACTCGAACCACCAAAGGAGTGCTGTTCATCGTCAGCAACCAACACAGCATCTCCCAGATCCCCGACAAAGACATCGAGGCGGTGAAAACCTTCGAGGCTGCACAGCGGAAATTCTTCATCCACGAGACGACCAAGTTGGTGAAAGGCGCCGAAACACTGATTACGGACGGGGAGTTTGCGGGGCTGCAGGGGCGGATTGTAAAGGGGTGCAAGGACGGCAACTTCTGCGTGAGCATCAGTGTGATGAACATATCATTCGTGGTGAAGGTGCGGAGGGACGAGATGCGCCCCGTGGAATGACTCCCGACGAGGTGGCTCCGGCAGGGGTTTTCCCGGTACCCCCTAGGTATTCTCTTCGTGTTCTCTTCGTATATAGTTCGACTTTGAACCTTTATGAACCCCTGTGGGCTTTTTGAGGGGAAAATCGGGGAGAGGGCAATAAAAAACCGGCGAGGCAGCAGCCTCGCCGGTTGGGGTGATCTGTACAAGATTTGAACTTGTGACCTCTTGCCTGTCAAGCAAGCGCTCTAAACCAACTGAGCTAACAGATCATCTTTTTTCTCTCGAAAACGGGTGCAAAAGTACGAACATTTTCCGAACTGGCAAAATTTATTTGAAAAAAAGTCGTATTTTTGTATTCCGACAAGGGTGCGAAAAACATCGTAAAACCATGTGTACCAGTACTTGACAAAAATAGGGAAGAATAAAAAAAAAATATCACGCCATGGCAGACAATTATCTGGAGAAACGCTACGAAGAGACCCTCGGAAGTGCAAAAATCAAGGTAAAACGCATCGGACACACCGTGGACGAATTGCTCAAGAAGAACCGCAGCACACGGGGCTACAACAAATCCTACATAGTGAAAGAGAGCGAGTTGCGACGCATCATAGAGGTTTGCACGAGAATACCCTCGGCCTGCAACCAGCAGGTGCTTCGCTTCCTGCCCGTAACGAAAGAGAGCGGAGCCGACAAGGTACAGGGGCTCATCAAGATGGGAGCCGCCCTGCCGGAGTTGCACCTGCCGCTGGAGGGCACCGAGCCCGAGGCGTTCATCATCATTTGCACAACCACCAAAGAGACACCACTGGTGGACATGGACTTGGGCATCGCGGCGCAGAGCATGCTGCTCAAGGCGGTGGAGATGGGACTCAACGGGCTGATAATCGGAGCCTTCAACCGAGAGAAACTGCGCGAGGCTTTCGCCCTTCCCCACCCTCCCGTACTGGTGCTGGCCATCGGCAAGGGGGCGGAGAAAATCGAGCTGACACCCATAGGCGAGGAGGAAAGCCACGCCTACTACCGCAAGGGGGGGGTGCACTATGTGCCGAAAGTGCGGTCAGAGGAACTGATACTCCAGCGCGATGCGTAAGATGCCGCTCATGCCGGTGGCCTTGGCACTGCTGGCAGGCATCGTGGTGGCCATTCTCACACCGAGGGTGGACACCGGCGTGTGGGTAGCGGCCATGGTAGCCAGCACCCTTGTGGGAGGCATCCTGCTGATAGCCAATGTTAAACGCAAAGACTCCATACTGACAGGGCTGTTCCTGGCGGTGATGTTCGTAGTGGGCGGCGTGCGGCAACACATAAGCGATCCCGTGCGCGATGAGTTGGACTGGAGGCGCCAGTGCAACGCACCCAACTACTTGGAATTGAAACTGAAAGAAACTCCCGTACCAAGGGAGAAAACCTACCGCGTACTGGCACAGGTAGTGGCGGTAGACGAGCAGGAGGTGCGTGGAAGCCTGCGCCTGTACCTGCGCAAAGACGAGGCGGCCAGTGCGTTGCGCTATGGCGACCGCCTGCTCGTCCACGGATATGCCGACACGGCGCGGGGCATGCTGTACACCACGGGCGACCACTATATAATAATAGCACGCGACAGCACCTCGCGCAAAGCGCGTATAGAGGGATTGAGGATGAGGCTGCTACGGCGTATGCAGGCGGGTCCTTTGCCGACGAGGCAGGCAGGGGTGGCCGAGGCGCTAACCCTGGGCTGGCGGGCCGACATCGACCCCGAGACTCGCGCCTCGTACCGCGATGCCGGCATAGCACACCTGCTGGCAGTGAGCGGATTGCATGTGGGACTGCTGGCCGCCATGGTGGGACTGCTGATGTTTTGGACTGGCAAGGAAAGGAGAGGGCGGACGATACGCGGCAGTGTGCAACTGGTGGCGGTGTGGGGCTTTGCGCTCATCACCGGACTTGCTCCCTCGACGGTAAGGGCGGCACTGATGTTCAGCCTGTTCATTGTGAGCAACATACTGGGGCGGCGCACCGAGACCTTCAACCTGCTGGCTGCCAGCGCCATCATCACCCTCTTTGCCAACCCGATGCTGGTGGAGGACACCGGCTGGCAGCTGTCCTACGCCGCCGTAACAGGCATTCTGCTGGCTAGACCCGCCATCATAAATCGACGTTCCAGGCTAATAAAGTCAGCCGATGTAAGCATCTCTGCAACAATAGCCACCGCACCAATTACCATTGTAACATTCCATCAATTCCACCCCTACTTCCTGATATCCAACATCTTGATAATACCATTTTCGGCCGTAATCCTGGCACTCGCTCTGCTCTATATGGCCGTGCCGGCGGCATGGACGGCGTGGCCGCTGGAGTGGACCCTGCGGGCGGTGGAGGCGTTGACCTCGTGGGTGGCCAGCCTGCCGGGGGCGGTAATTGAGATACAATAAAGCCGAAACATTGACGTTAATCGGAAAACATATGAAACAGAGCCTTATACTCCTTGCCCTGCTGGCCACCAGCCTGGCGGCCACCGCACAGATGAAACCGCGCCCCGACGCCTTCCCGCCGAAGCCGGAACCCTTGGCCACCAAGGCCATCTCCATGGCCACCACAGCGGACGACATGTCCGCATGGGATCGCTATCCCACCTATGAGACCTACCTGGAGATGATGCAACGCTGGGCCACGCAGTACCCCACCATCTGTACCATCGACACCATCGGCACCTCCATCCAGGGGCGACTGATACTTGCGGCGCACATCGAGGGCAACCGCGACATGGATCTCTACCGCCCGCAGTTCTTCTACAGCTCGACCATCCACGGCGACGAGGTAACGGGCTACGTGATGATGCTGCGGTTGATCGACACGCTGCTGGCCAGCTACGGACAGAGCCAGCGGCTGACCACGCTGGTTAACGAGGTGGGCATCTACATCAATCCCCTGGCCAACCCCGACGGCACCTACCGCCGCGGCAACCACACCGTGCGGGGCGCCATCCGCTACAACGCAGACACCGTGGACCTCAACCGCACCTTCATAGCCGCCAAGGCTGTGCCGCAGGAAAACCAGGTGATGATGGATTACGTCAGTGCCCACCGCTTCCGCTTGAGCGCCAACCTGCACGGCGGCGCCGAGGTGATGAACTACCCCTGGGACAGCTTCACTTCGACCCAGCGACCGCATCCCTACAGCGACTGGTGGGTGGAGGTGTGCAAACGCTTCGTGGACACCTGCCGCATGCAGAGTCGCAGCTACCTACGCGACGTAACCGAGTCGGGCTACACCGCCGGCGGCGACTGGTATGTCATCGGCGGCGGACGGCAAGACTACATGAACTACTACCACGACTGTCTGGAACTCACCATGGAAATCTCCTCCAACAAGACCGTACAGAGCGAGCTGCTGCCCACCTACTGGCACTATCTCAACGCGGCACTCATCAACTACATCGGGGAAATCCACACGCTGCCCGGTACCCAAGGCATAGACCGCAGCGAGGAATGCGCCATACGGGTGTTCCCCAACCCAGCCACCAGCCGTGTGAACGTCAGCGGCCTGCCGGTCGGCACCCAGGTTGAACTCCTCGACATCACGGGTCGGTGCCTCGCCACCCGCATCACCGACACCTCGCCCCTACTGATCGACCTCGACGGACTGCCCCGGGGCATCTACCTGCTGCGCACGGCGGGCACCAGCATGAAGATAGCCAAACAATAGAACACCAACCCATAAACACCTTCACACCATGCTGCAGATTGGAACCAAAGCCCCGCACTTCGAGGGCACGATTGAGACAGGCGAACGCGTGAGCCTCGCCGACTATGCCGGCAAGAAACTGGTACTCTATTTCTACCCCAAAGACAGCACCCCCGGTTGCACCGCCGAGGCCTGCGACCTGCGCGACAACTATGAGCGCTTCCTCGCCTTGGGATATAACGTGCTGGGTGTCAGCAAGGACAGTGCCACCAGCCACCAGCGATTCATCGAGAAGTACCAGCTGCCCTTCCACCTCATCGCCGACACCGACATGACCATCCTGAAGGCTTATGAGGCATGGGGTGAGAAAAAGAACTACGGCAAGGTAAGTATGGGAACACTGCGCACCACCTACGTCATCGACGAGCAGGGTGTCATCGTCGACGCCATCGGCAAGGTCGACACCAAGAACCACACGGCACAGATACTATGAAGGATTTCCATGCAGCTTGATGCATGGAAATCCTAATAGGGAACAATGCCCACTACAAGCGACAACGGTGTCTTATCGCAACTTGAAGTTGATTGGCAGGCAGTAATTCACGCGGACATTCTCGCCGCGTACCTTGCCGGGCGTCCATTTGGGCATGGCATTGACCACACGGAGAGCCTCCTCGTCGCAGCCGCCACCGATGCCACGTTTCACTACGGCATCAGCTATACTGCCGTCCTTCTCAATGACAAAATTGACAAACACCCTGCCTTGAATCTGCTCCTTCTTGGCCTGTTCGGGGTAATGGATGTTTTGGGCGAGGTACTTGTAGAGGGCTTCCTCGCCACCAGGGAACTCTGGATCCACCTCTGCCAGGTGCCCCATACCGTCATAGATGGTGTCATTGGTGTTGGCAACGACTTCTTGTTGTTGCGCCACCGTGAAGTCAACCTCCGGATTGGCGGCATTCTTGCAACCCACCATCATCAGCAGTGCCGCCATGGGCAGCACCACCAGCACTTTCCATGCGCCTAGGCGCGTTTTCGTTTTGTTCATCATAACAATACGTTTTTTGATGTTAATACTTTGAAAATTATTTGTGATATGGCCATATCCTGTACCGGTCATCTGCCTGTAGAGCAGATGGAGATAGTCCTCGCGACTGCAGGTACCAAGCGAGGCATCGTCGGCCTGAACCTCGTGTACGGCACGCAACTCGCGCAGCATCAGCCAAGCGAAAGGGTTGAACCACGCCACGCAGCACAACATCCTCATGACCGTCAGGTCAAGGGAATGGTTGCGGCGCACATGGAGAGACTCATGTGCGAGGATGCAACGCAGATATTCATCGCCAAGGTCGCGAGTGCCGACAACGATTTGGTTGAAGAACGAGTACGGGGCAGTGTCATCCGTGGGCAGGATGAGCGAAGCCCCACGAGGGATGTCAAAAACACCGTTTGCACCATAGACAGGATGTTTTCTTCGAAGCCTCGAGACGGAGCGCAACTGAAGAATCATCTGGGTCAAGAAACAGGCGAAGGTGATTGCCAAGCCAACCTGATAAACCAACGGGAGAAGATGAATCTGACTGACAGTCTGTGGGTTGGCTCCAATAACGACTTCACGAAGGTTGGCGGTCAACAAAACGGGTCCTGTGGACATGGCGGACAGAGTCGAGGGGAGGACAGGTAGTCGAACCAGAGGAAACGCAAGACTGAAGGCCAACGTTGAAATAAGATATGCGCGAGAAAGCTGCAGCCAGCGGTCGCGACGTAGCGTCAAGCAGTAGAGTCCGTAGAACAGACCTATCGCCAATGTCGAGAAAAACATCCAGTGCATCATGACTCAATGGCTTTTGTGATGGCTTCGAGATCTGCCAAAGAGACCTCCTTCTTGTCGACGAGAAACGACACAAGGGCGCGTGCCGACGAGCCGAAGTAGTTGCGTGTCATGCGCCCCAACATCTGCTGCATGTACTCCTCACGCTTTATGAGGGGATAGTAGCGGTTCGAGCGGTTGAAGGTCTCGTGCGCCACGAAGCCTTTCTGCTCCAGAATACGCACCACCGTAAGCACCGTGCTGTATGCCACGTCGGCTCCCACCGCTGCCACTATCTCGTTGGCGAACCCTTTTCCAATCTTCCATATAGCCTGCATCACCTGCTCTTCGGCCTTCGTAAGTTCTTTATTATCGGTTGTTTTCATAATTATACAATATATTACACAACTAGTTTTTTAGTTAAAGAACTATATTCTAAACCAAATATTGTGTATATTGAAAAAAAAAAATGAATCGCGACAGCTGAAAAAGGGGGGGGCTGTAGGGGAATCTCCTAATACTCTCTAGGTACTCTCTTAATGAATACATAAACTCTGGTGCGGTATGGGACAATATCGTCCCACAGAGAACCACGGCCCGGAGGGAATCATGGCCCGGTGCGCCTGCCGGTAGGGGCTCCCTGCAGCGGCGCGAAGGCAATGTGGCATTTTTTCATCTTGCCACAGGACACCCTGCCTGTTGCCATGCCAGAATACCACCATCAAGATTATAAATCACGCAGCCCTGTGCGGCGAGCTGTGAGGCGGCTACGAGACTACGCCTGCCACTATGGCAATAGACGGCCACCGTATCATGGATGTCCTTGATGCGTTCTGCAAAATCAGCAGCCTTAAGGTCAATATTCTCCGCCCCCGCGATATGCCCTCCGGCATACTCCTCGGGAGTCCGCACATCAAGGAGACGCATACCTCTTTGCACGGACACCAAGCTATCCTCCCGCTGCGCAACAATCGCGGCGAACTCCACCACCCCCACAGTTTCCACCCTCTCCTGTTCCGCATTCCCATTCCGTACATTCCCGCACCCCACGGCTATCGCCGCAAACATCGTTAGCATAAGCATTTGTTTCATAAACATCCTGTTTTATGTTTCGACAAGTATACTTTTATTTGGGTTGAGATAATATTTTTTCACGTTGGGATTAGCGTGGCTTGCGCAGACGAGACTTCAAAAAAGCGATTTCGACACAGATACCCGCGCCGAAATCGCTCAAGTTTTGGGTCTTAAAAAAATTGTCGGGGTGAAAAGACTCGAACTTTCGACCCCTTGCACCCCATGCAAGTGCGCTAGCCAACTGCGCCACACCCCGAACAATTTAGGTGATTTCGGCTTTCGAAATCGGGTGCAAAAGTACTACCTTTTTGCAAACTGGCCAAATTTTTTTTGAAAAAAGATGCATCTTGTTTCCTTCTGTATTATCAATCAACCATTTGCAATTACAATAAAAATGGGAAAACACCCCGTTTTCCCATTCCAGTTCTCATTTTTTCTTTCCCATTACCCTCTTTTCTGCCTATTCAATCATCAGCATCAGACGCGAGGCACCAGTGGCGTTAGAACATCCCGAAGCCGAGGCACATCCGTTGAAAATGGACATTCGCACCGTGGAGGGAATCAACTTGCCAAGGTATTCGTGCAGCGTCTTGATGCGGCTTTCGGTAAGCAAGCGGTTGAAATCCCTGTCGGCCGTCAAGTCGCACGTGAGCGACATCTGGATTTGCGCCGACGGGTTGCCACGCAGGAAACGTACCACAGGGGCCAATTTCTCTTTGCCGTAGGCACTGAGTTCCACATCGCTGTTGGGTCCGAAAAGATTGTCGAGATATATGCGTTCGCCCTTGGGCAGGCGGTCGAGTATTACGTCCTTTCTGGTTTCCGATACCAGGGCCTCACCACCGGCCTCTTGCGTGGCGATTGTCTCTAGTGAAACGAAATAGTTCTCCAACTGGTAAATTGCTTGATAAGTACGCCCACATTGCAGGTAGAATCTGTAAAATCCGTCGCTGTCCGTAACGGTGCTGCAAACGGTTTTTCCGTCCTCCTGCACGGTTACGTTTACCCCCTGGACGACATGTCCGTCGGGGTCGGAGACGATTCCCCAGAACAACACCGCGTCGAGCAAGCCGGAAAAGGAGCAGATTTGGTCATTCCCCAATATTTTCTCACGCGAAGAAACCCAATAGCCAATCCCCGACCGGGGGTCGGACACGAAGGCATAGTTGCGGCTTCCCTCATTGATGGGGGCAGGCATTTCCTGCACCCGGCTGCGGCCAATTTGCAGCATTCCCACCGTATCGCCCTCCACTTGGCTGGAAAGCAGGCGGCTGGAGTAGACCTTGGTGGTCTTCAAGTCGCCAGAATGGCCGTTGGAGGAGAACAACAGGTAGTCGCGGTACATGGTGGGGCAGGTCTCGTCGGCCTTGGTATTGATGCGGGTACCCAAGTTGTGCGGATTGCGCCAGCCCTTCCCGTCATAGCGCGCATACCACAGGTCGTAGCCGCCCCTGCTTTTTTGGGGGGTGTCGGAAGAGAAGACCATAATCTTCCCGTCGGAGGTGAAGGTGGGGTGTTCCACCGTCATGCCTTTGCTGAACCAACCGCCTTCACCCATCACCACCTGACGGCACTTGCCATTCTCTCCGACCATGTAAAGGTAGGATTGGCCTTTGGCGTTGCGCCTGGTGAAATAAAGTTCGCCGCTGGCGGGATGCCGGACAACATATTCCACGCCTTCATCGTGGCGGGCAAAAAGGGTGTCGGGATGGAAACTGGCTATCTGTTCTCCCTTTCGGCAGGCTTTCAGCAGCACTCCCGAAGAGTGGCAGTAAAGTTCGCCATCCACCACCGAGAGCGACGATATTTCTCCCGGAAGGGAAGTCAGCCGCTGCACATTGACGGAAATGGGAGACTGTTGCGCGGCAGCGCATACACAGGCCACAGAAGCCAGCATGGCCAAGAACTGTTTTCTCATGACTTTTTCTGCTTTTTGGGAAGAGCCTTCTCGGGAACAAATGCCAACGGGAGAGCCTGGCTCATCTCGGAGATATAGTGGAAATTGAGGCCAGAAAGGTAGTTCGGGTCAATATCCTCAATGTCGCGGCGATTGTCGTCGGAAAGGATTATGTCGGAAATTCCAGCTCGCTTGGCGGCGAGGATTTTCTCCTTGATTCCTCCCACGGGGGTTACATCGCCACGCAGGGTAATTTCGCCGGTCATCGCGACGGTGGGGTTGACTTTGTGGTGAGAGAGTGCAGAAAGCATGGCCACGAACATAGTGATGCCTGCCGAAGGGCCATCCTTGGGGGTGGCGCCCTCGGGTACATGAATGTGTATGTTGCATTCGTCAAGGTGATTGCTGCTCACTTCGAAGCGATCCGAATTGGCTTTGATGTACTCAAAGGCGAGGGTGGCCGATTCCTTCATGACGTCGCCCAGATTCCCGGTCATTGAGAGTGTCCCCTTTCCCTTGCTGATCGATGCCTCGATGAATAGTATCTCGCCACCGACAGGGGTCCAGGCCAGACCGGTAACCACACCCTCGCGCGGCTGACGCTGACGCTGCTCACTGTTGTGGACAGGCAAGCCTAACACCTGGCGCAATTCATCCGCATCGACCGAAGCCTTGCTCTTTGTTCCGGTTTCCAATAGAACCACGCGATGGCGCACCAGCTTGGAAAGTTGCTTCTCAAGTTGACGCACACCAGCCTCGCGGGTGTAGTCGTTGACGAGGCTGCGCAACAAGTCATCGGAGAATCGCACCGTGCGTCCGTCAAGGACATTGTCGTGTAGTATGCGAGGAAGGAGGTGGCGGCGGGCTATCTCGATTTTCTCTTCCATGACGTAGCCGGAGAAGTCGATGACTTCCATGCGGTCAAGCAGGGCAGGCGGTATGTCGGAGAGTGAGTTGGCGGTGGCGATAAAAAAGACGCGGGTGAGGTCGTAGTCGATGTCAACATAGTTGTCGTGGAAGTGGCAGTTCTGCTCGGGATCGAGTACTTCGAGGAGTGCCGAGGCAGGATCGCCATGGAATGAGGCATGCTGAACCTTGTCGATTTCATCGAGGACAAAGACGGGGTTGGCGGCGCCCGCCTTGATGATTTCCTGCATAATGCGACCCGGCATGGCACCGACATAGGTACGGCGATGGCCTCGTATCTCGGCCTCGTCGTGCAACCCGCCGAGTGCCACACGGCGATAGGGGCGGCCAAGAGCCTGGGCCACAGAGCGACAGATAGACGTCTTGCCGGTACCCGGAGGACCTACCAGACAGAGCACCTGGGCTTTTGATTCGCGACCCTTGTCGGATTGGCGCTTACGCACGGCCAGGTATTCTATGATACGGTTCTTGACCTTCTGGATGCCGAAGTGGTCGCGATCCATGACCTGGCGGGCATGAGAGATGTCATAGGTCTCAACTTTGGCGGCGTTCCAAGGGATGTCGATGAGGGTTTCGAGGTAGGTGTGCTGGACAGTGTAGTCGGAGGACTGGGGGTGAATACGGGCTAATTTGGCCAACTCCTTGTCAAATGTCTGGGCCACGTGTTTGGGCAGGTTGGCCTTCTCGGCGCGCTTGCGCAAGTCCTCTACGTCGGGGGTGGCCTCGGGATTGACGTTGGGCGAGCCAAGTTCTTCCTGTATGACACTCATCTGCTGACGGAGGTAGTATTCGCGCTGCTGGCGCTCCAACTCCTCGCGAGTCTTGCTGTCGATTTCTCGGCGTAGCTCGTCGAGGCCATGCAGGGCGCTCAAGTGTTCCAACATGAGGTCAAGGCGGGAGAGATAGTTGTCGCATGCCAAGAGGTCGTACTTCTGCTTGGCCTCGACATCGAGGTGGTTGGCGGCAAAATTGATGAATATTTTGTCGCTACCGATGCCGGAAAGCATGGAGCCAAGATCCTCGTCGCCCATGCGCGAGCGCATGACTTCGGTATATTGCTTGCGAAGGAGCTTCGTTTTGCGGTGAAAGTCGCGGGTGTCCATTCCGTCGGCAGACTCGGGGGCGAGGGTTACATTGCCGAGGAGGTAAGGTTGGGTAGCGGTAATCCAAAGGGAATGGCAACGAGCGATGCCCTGGAGGATGGCCACGGTGATGTCATCCTTGAAATTGAATACTTTGAGTACCCTAGCCACCACTCCGACGGGACAAAGGTCGTGGAGAGCAGGGTCCTCCACGTCAGTAAGCTGGGTAAAGACTGCCACATGGGACTGTGTGTTACTGACATCGGACAGAAGACGACGTGACTTGGCGCGTTGGGCGGCTATAGGGATGATGACTCCGGGGAAAAGCACCTGATCCATCACTGGCAGCACGGCCATTTCAGGCTCTATATTATCGTCGTTCAGCAGTATGTCTTCGTCCATGGTGTCTATGATGGGTACTATGTTTGCGCGGACGTTGATGTCCTTGGACATGATGTTGGCTAGGTCGTCAAGGGTCATTTTCTTCATTTCTCTGGGTGTATTCCTAGTGTGCTCCAGGTCTTCTCCAGTGTTGTTCTTCAGTCGGTCTTTGTCCGAGTGGGGGAAATTCTGAAGACACTGGGAATTTGCAAAAATACAAGTTTTTTTCTGAATTGGAGGAATTATTTTTTTATAAACAACGTTTATTCTTGATAATAAACGCGTTTCACGCGTGGCGACACGGCTGTGAGCAGTTCGTAGGGGATGGTGTCTGCGGCCAGGGCGTTGCGTTCGAGAAGGTCTTGATGTCCAAAGAAGACAGCGGGATCGCCTTCTGTACAAGGAACGCCGGTTACATCGAGAAAGCACATGTCCATACAGACACTGCCAATTATCGGCACCTCAATTCCACCCACTAATACATGGCCTCGCCCGTACCCCAAGTGACGGTTGAGTCCATCGGCATAACCGATGGGGAGGATGGCAATGCGCGATGGGCGCAAGGCCTTCCATCGGCGATTGTAGCCAACGCTGTCATCGGCAGGGATGTCCTTGAGCTGCGAGATTCGGGTTACCAAGCGACTGACGGGTCGTAATTGCCGCTGCACCTCGGGCTGGGGCGCGATACCATACAGGCCGAGGCCGAGGCGCACCATGTCCATCTGCGCTTCGGGGAAACGCACGATACCGGACGAATTGAGGATATGGTGTAGGGTGCTATATCCGAGAGCCTGATCAAGGCGTGTGACCCAAACAGTGTATTCCCCAATCTGACGTCGCGTGAAATCGTCCTGCTCCGGATCCTCACTGCACGCCAGATGCGAGAAAACGGAGCCGACACGGAGCGTATCGCCGAGGGCTTTCAAGCGGACAGAAAGTTCGTCCAAGTCAGTCTCAGCGAATCCCAGTCGGTGCATACCTGTGTCAAGTTCGACGTGGATAGGGTAGCTGTTCATCGAGTAGAGTTCCACATGATGGGAAAAGAGATCCAGCATACGAAACGAGTAAATATCAGGTTCGAGGCGGTAGCGGACAATGTCATCGAAAGCAGCCTCTTCGGGATTCATCACCATGATGGGAAGCGTGATACCATTGCGGCGCAATTCAACTCCCTCGTCGGCATAAGCCACGGTGAGGTAGTCCACATGGTTGAACTGCAATACGGACGCCACTTCGGCCTTTCCAGCACCGTAGGAAGAGGCTTTGACCATAGCCATGACCTTGGTGGATGGCTGCAAGCGCGAGCGGAAATGGTTGAGATTATGAACCAGGGCATCGAGGTTAACCTCCATGACAGTCTCGTGCGAACGGCGTTGCAAAAATTTGGCAATGTTCTCGAAGCCAAAGGCACGGGCTCCCTTGAGGAGGATGGTCTCGCCCTGGAACAGGGCGGTGTCGTGCTCAAGGAGAAACTGATGGGTGGACAGATAGAAAGTGGCATCGAGTGTGGCAAAGGCGACGCTGTTGCGGCAAAGGCTCTCGCCGATACCGATAAAGCGCGTTACGCCCCGCTGGGTCACCAAGGTAGCCACCTGTCGATAGAGTTCGCCATCGGGGATACCTGTCTGGAAGAAGTCGCTCAATATAAGTGTCTTGCGAGCATGCTGGCGGTCATGCTGTAAATAGTCGAGAGCAATGGAGAGCGAATTGAGGTCGAGCGAATAACTGTCGTTGATGAGCAGGCAGTTGCCTACAGCCTCGAGAATTTCCATACGCATCTGGACGGGCAAGAGTTTTGCACAACGGTCGACGATAACCTGTAGATCGCGGCCCAGGAGAAGCATCAGAGCTATGCAGTGCATCACATTCTCCTGCGAGGCACGGTCAATAAAGGGAATGGTTACTGAAAAGCGTGTATCCCCATAGGAAAGGTCTAGGGTGGAACTTCGATCACACACAGCCACCGAATGCAGCCGCAAGTCGTTGCCCTCGCCCGTACCCCAGGTGAAACGGCGGATGTTGCGGAAGCCCTCAATGGCACTGATGGCGTTGTGTATCTCCTTATGGTCAGTACAGTAGACAAGGGTCTGGCAGTGGGTGAAGAGCTGTAGTTTCTCGGCCACTTTCTGCTGCCGGGAGAGAAAGTTCTCGTCATGAGCCTGCCCCACGTTGGTGAAGATGCCTATTGTGGGGTTAATGATATTGCGCAGGCGATCCATCTCGCCCGTCTTTGAGATGCCAGCCTCGAAGACCGCCATGTCGGTCTCGGATACCAGCTGCCACACCGAAAGTGGGACACCTATTTGCGAGTTGTAACTTTTGGGGCTGGAAACGATGCGGCTGTCGGGCGAGAGGAGCTGTACGATCCAGTCCTTGACCACCGTCTTGCCATTGCTGCCGGTGATGCCGACCACTGGGATGACAAACTGCTCGCGGCGGTGGGCTGCCAGACGCTGCAGGGCATCCAATACGTTGCCGACATGCCAGAAGTTGGCATCGCCCCAAGTGGGGACATAATCGTCCGGTACTACGAAATTACGCACCCCAGCGGCATAGAGGCCGTCGATGTAGCGACACCCCGAATTGCGCTTGGTGCTGATAGCAAAGAAGAGGGTATCCGGAGCCCAGTCCAGTTTGCGGCTGTCGGTAAGCAGCAACCGTATGTCGTCGTTGGGACGACAGAGGAGTGTCTCGCGCGATTTGATGACAGATGCTATTTCCGATGCTTTCATGACATTTGTTTTATCACATGGTGACCGATGCGGCAGTCGAGGCACCGGCGATTGCAACAATAGTTGTTTTTCAACTGGATGAGTGCCTGCGACTGGGCCGCGTTACGGGGTTCCAGACCCACCTGTTGCCACTGGCGGACAATGCGGTTACGCTCGGCCCCCATCTGCTCCAGCAGCGCTACAGCCTGCTCCTTGTACTGCTGGTTGCCAACAGTTTCGCCATAGACGAACAATAGGGGCACCCAGGCATTAATAATCAAGAGGTCGGCCTGCATCCGCCCCAGCCGTTTCACACTACGCGTCTCTATCGGGCGGTCGAAATGATAGTGGTTTTCCCAATAGGGCGATGCCTGGCAGTCGAACAGCCGTACAATGGCGTCGGCCTCGGTCATGGTAAGCAGCGTGGAGAAGAGGTTTGTGGTGCGGGAAAGAAGGTGGGCCATCTGGCTGATACGGATGGTGGGGAACGCCGACGGGCGCAGGCGGAAAAAACGCCACAGATGGGGGTCGATGGGTTGTAGCGACGCCCCGGAGCGCAACGCTTCGTAGTCGGCCTGGAGTTGCCGTGGATAGTCATCCTTAAAGTAACTGTCCAGCAAACCCGCCTGACCCATCAACAGAGCCTCCATTCGCTGCGGATTGTCCTTCCAGCGCGCCAGCAGAGAGGGCTTGGTAATCTTGGCCAAGAGTTCGAAGGGCAGCGAATTGACCTTGCCCCCAAAATAGTGGGCAATGAGCCAGTAGCATGTCAGTTCCCATCCGCTGCGGCTCTCCTCCAGCAGGCGGTACACCTCGGCAGCCTTGGCTTCAATACGCTCCACCGTAAGGCGTTCCATCCAGGAATGGACGATGAATGGCGGCACCGACGGCAGACGCTTCACGCAGGGAATCTCCTCGGCAGACGAGGGCACCATTAAAAAGTCATAGTTGGCTACCAGCGACGGGTGGAGAAAACACCTCAATTCCACTGTGGCAGGCACAGTGCCGTTCTCAAGTCGGATGTCGGCATCATGCTCATAAACCACATGGAGCACCACGTTGTTATATGCTTTGTCGTCCATATGGTGATGTACGTTCCAGTCCGAGGTGCGGAGATGAACCTCGATGTTGCCGACCCACTCCACTCCGCCGATGATGAGGCGTGCGTTGAAGAAGTCAGGTCCGGCATCGCGGTTCAGCTCTCCGGCCTTCAAAACGACAATGGGCTGGCCGTCGATGGTAACCAACCTCTTGTCGAGCATCTGGTGCTGCCAAAGGTAGTGTAGGAACGCCTCGGTCATCAACTGAACATTTCTTTCATCTTGTCGAAGAATCCACGTTCCTGCTTGGTGGGGTTGGGTTGGAAGTTGGGGTGCTTGCCCAGATCCTCGAGCACTTTCTTCTCCTCCTTTGTGAGATTTTTGGGCACCCACACATTGAGGCTCACCAAGAGATCGCCGCGTCCATAGGCATGCCCATAACTGTTGATGATAGGCAAGCCCTTGCCGCGCAGGCGGACCACACGTCCCGACGGGGTGCCGGCATCGACCTTGATTTTCACCTTACCGTTCAGCGTGGGAATTTCCACCGAGGCTCCCAAAGCAGCATCGGCATAGGTGATGAAGGCATTGTAGTAAAGGTTTGCATCTTGGCGCTCGAAGAGGTCGTGCTCCAGCTCCTCGACCAGCACGATGAGGTCGCCTGGGACACCGCCTCTAGGCGCGGCATTGCCCTGTCCCTGTATGGGAATCTGCATTCCATCCTGCACACCTGCGGGAATGCTGATAGCGATGATTTCGTCACTCTTCACAATACCGTCCCCATGACAATCATGGCACTTGTCCTTGACCACCCTACCCTCGCCCCCGCAATGCGAACAGGCGCTCTGGGTCTGCATCATGCCGAGTATGGTGCGTTTAGTCTCCGTCACCACCCCCGTACCGTGGCAGTGGGGACATGTCTCCAGTTTTCCATCTTTTGACCCACTTCCGCCACAAGTCTTGCAGGGTACGTACTTGCTGACCTTGATTTTCTTTTCACAGCCATGGTCGATTTCCTCAAGGGTAAGCCTAACCTTGATTCGAAGATTACTTCCCCGCATGACGCGCCGTTGGCTTCCGCCGCCGCCAAATCCGCTGAAACCACGGAAGCCGCCACCGTTGAAAAGGTCTCCAAAAATGCTACCGAACTGGGAGAAGATATCGTTCATGTCCATGCCACCCTGGCCATAGGCACCATCGACACCAGCATGGCCAAACTGGTCATAGCGGGCTTTCTTGTCAGGGTTACTAAGCACATCGTAAGCCTCGGCGGCCTCCTTGAACTTCTCTTCAGCATTCTTATCGCCGGGGTTGCGGTCCGGATGGTACTGCAAGGCCAACTTGCGGTAAGCCTTCTTCATCTCGTCGGGAGTGGCATTCTTCCCCACCCCGAGCACTTCATAGTAGTCTCTCTTTGCCATTGCAAATATTCTCCTTTCAGCAGGCCACCACTACCTTGGCGTAGCGGAGCACCTTGTCGTTGAGGTAATAGCCCTTCTCCACCACATCCATCACCAAGCCCTTCTGGTTGGCATCGGGTGCAGGAATCTGGGTAACGGCCTCGTGGAGGTTCTCGTCGAACTTCTCATTTTTGGCCACCATCGCCTTGAGACCCTTTTGCTCCAAAATCTTGATCAGTTTGTTGTAGATGAGCCGGATTCCCTCGTCCTCACCGATGGCGGAGAGGGCGCGTTCGAGGTCGTCAATAACCGGTAAGATAGCCTTGATAGTATCGCGGCTGCCATTGATCAGCAGATCGGCCTTCTCTTGATTGGTGCGTTTACGGTAGTTCTCGTATTCGGAATAGAGGCGGAGGTACTTGTCGTTGAGTTCTGCCAGTTTCTCGCCAAGTTCCTGCACCTTGTCGGCCTCAATAGACTCGGTGTCCGCTGCGGTATCGGGTTCGACAGTTTGCTCTGTTCCGGCAACCTGTCCCTCCATGAGTTCTGTCTCTTTCTTGGATTTCTCTTTGTTGCTCATAAAAATGGTAGTTTATTTTTTACTCTATAAATACAAAAAGACTGCCACTGGCAGTCAGACTGACATTTTGTCACCACACGAAGACATCCTCAGGTCGTCGGGGCCGACGCTCGGACAGCCAACGGAAGTTTTTGAGGCGCTTACAGTCGTCGGGCACCTGGTACACAGGGTAGGTCTTCATGTCAGGATTGTCGTAAGTAACCACCCGCTGTGGCGCACGAGTGGTGTCGAAATAGATACGCATGGAAGTACCCACACCCACGTTGGCACCCACCAAGGGGGAACGCCCCGCGGAGTCGCTCTCAGTGATGTAGTAGACCATCTCCGCATTGCCCAGAATGTCGGCATAGTGCGGCTCCCCTCGACGGAAATAGACGATGCCCTGGCGCCCCTTGAGCTGGTTGAATTTCTCCCGGTCCACCTGCTGCACCGCAAAGCAATTGCTGCGGAGGTAGGCCCGGTGCACACCCGATGTGTCATGATACAACCCAATGGTATCTGCCGAACACTGGTAATATTCGTACCAAAGCACCGGATCCTTGTACAACGAGAGGAGGGAGTCGGGTGCGCTGTAAAAGGCCGAGTCGCACATGGCCTGTGCATCGCGCCGATAGACTTTCACCTTGTTGCTGGCACGCACGGTGTGAAGGCTGTTGCTGTCGTCGGTGGTAACATAGATGGTGTCGGCATGGAGATAGACTGTGTCGCCTTTGTCCACAAAACGCACAAGCGCACGACGGGTAACAAAGGAATAATTGTCGGTCTGATGGGTCTCCCCATAGTTCCCCGAACAGAAAACGTCATTGACTGAATCGACTATCAGCACATTTCCGAATGCCTTGCCGAAGCGAAGCTGACTGTCGTAAAAAAGGGTATCGCTCTCAATCATCTGCCGATTTCCATCGACATGCGAGGCACGATAAGAGATGGCAAAACGGGTGGAGGTGTTGTAGTCTCCCAACTCGCTGTATATGACCGAAGAGTCGCTGTAAATGGTTGTAGGACTTTCAAAATGAGCCACTTCAGAGACGGTGTTGTATATCAACGTGTCGGTGAACAAGGTCATTGAGGAGTCGACAAGGCGGACATCGTTGACAATATAGAATTCCTTGATACTGGCATTGTACTGCCCTTGACGGCTGTAGAGAATGCGGTTTCCACTGTAGGCATACCCCCATCGGGTATAGTATGCTATAGCACCGATGCGCTCATAAGTAAGATGGTCGGCCCACAGCGACGTGCGACCGTCCACTAAAATTACGGTATCGCCCCAAATATCAACGATGCGGGTATTCCCATCGTAGAAAAGGCCGTCGCCATAAATGAACGTCGTATCGGAAAAGGAGATAACCACATCGCCAAAGGCGGTGAAACTATTCTCCCGCGTATTGAAGTGGGCAGAGTCGGACGTGAGCGTCATGCCCTCGTGTTGGGCCATTACTCCACGATAGAGTATCCATACAGAGCCATCGTCAGGGTCTCGCGATCCCATGCCGGCACTGTACTCAATCAACTTCTGGGCGTCGCAGTGTGCTGCGACGCCCAGAAAGAAAAATGTCAGTACCAGTGTCTTTTTCAAGGCTTATTTGAGTACACGTGCACCCAAGCGATCCATGGCGCAACGGAAACCGATCCAAGAAGTGGACTTGTCTTGATCATAGTAGCGGCGGGTGCTGGCCTGCATGTAGTAGGAACGATCCTTCCAGCTGCCGCCTTTGACAACACGAACCTTGTTATTGACCAGCGAAGTGGCCTGCTCGCCTTTAGCCTCGGGACGACGGCGATACATCTGGTTGGTATTGTAGTCTTCACCGGAAAGCTGACCGGCTTCCACCTCTTCGCCATCCTCCTCTTCAGCATATTCGGAATAGCCGTCCTCCTCGTCCTCCTCATCCTCGCTATCCTTCCACGACTCCCTGTTGATATTGGAGGGGCGGTCGCCATCAAGGTAGTTCACGTTGTCGGCCTGGCGGTAGTTGCGACGGTTCATCTGGTAGTCCTCTTCCTTGTACTGCATCAGACCATCCTCTCCGATAAGGATTTCATTGTCCTCGTCCCGGACGGGAGTACGGTAGATATTGCCACGGAAAGGATCGACATCGTCGGCACCAACAGGATTGACCACCTTACGATAGACATCCATGCACCACTCGCTAACATTGCCAGCCATGTTGTAGAGTCCATAGTCGTTGGGGAAGTACCACTTAACTGGGCAGGTGTAGTCCCAGCCATCGTTAAGATTTCCGGCCACGCCCATAGCGTCGCCACGGGTACGCTTGAAGTTGGCAAGGAACTGGCCATAATATTTCTTGTTGGAGGAGCGAAGGCTCTGACCCGCCCAAGGATAGGTTTTGTGCTCCGTTACACGCTCGTCATAGGTGTTACCGATAAGGCCGAGAGCGGCAAACTCCCATTCGGCTTCGCTCGGAAGACGGTAGTAGGGATAGAGGATGCCGTCCGACTTGCGAACCTGGCGGTCTTCACCACCTGCATTGGGATCTAGATTGGTGATACCCTTCTTGGTTTCGCCTTCATAAAGACCGGCCAGATATACATCGGTTTGGAAAGCCCCGGTCCCGAGATTTTCCTGATCCAGTTCAATGATACCCATGTCAATGAGCAGCTTCTCATTGACACGGTCGGTACGCCATGTGCAGAAAGCCTGGGCCTGCTCCCAAGTAACACCAACAACCGGATAGTCCTGGTAGGAGGGGCTCTGGAAATAATAGTCAACAAAACTTTCGCGCCAAGCAAGCTTGTCACGCCACGTGGCTGTGTCGGGCATGATGGCAGCTACCTTCTCTGGATATTCCTCCCCATAGGCACGCTGCATCCAATAGACGAACTCGCCGTAGTGCTTGTTGCTGACCTCGGTCTCGTCCATGTAGAAAGAGGACACTGTCACGGTGTGAGCCACATTGTCCCAAGAGTAGCGAGTGTCTTCCGTAACATGCCCCATGACAAAAGAGCCGCCCTCGATGAACACAAGTCCTGGCGCCGTCTGCTGGTTGGTGCGGTCGGACACGTCATATCCGCCCCAGGTCGGGTCGTTGTACTTCCATCCGGTTACTTCTGACTTGCCATGCTTGCTGGAACAAGATGCAAGCACCATCACTGCAGCCACTGTCAGGCATATAAATCTGAACATTTTCATATATTATATATTTTGTATTGCTAGTTTTATAACGGACAAATCCGCTTTTTTGTTTCATTTATTCATTTAGAAAGAAGGGCAACGTATGGCCTTCACCTTCTTCTTCTGTTCGGGTACAGGAAGCAGTATACCCAGGGTCAGTTCGTGAGCACCGGCGGTGTAGTTCGCCATCTTCGACACGGTAACGTCATAGCTGTAGCCCACCTTGAAATGGTCATGCTGGAAGCCAAACTGGAATATGAAGGCATCGGGGTTCTCAATACCGTGGCGATACCACACACCCACCAAGAACGGCATCCAATCCAAATACAGGCCATAGTTGAAGTAGTGGAATCCCTGCTGAAACTGGTACACGATATTGGGGGAGATCACGGGTGTGCCTAATCCCAGCGAGGACTGGCGGCGACTCTCTTCGGCCACATTAATCAATCCGCCACCATGGATGGTAAACTTCATGGGGACAGGGTCTTCGGAGTAGAAAGCCTGGTTGGGCTGGGTAAGGTGGGCTGCGGCGAGTCCTGCATACCATTGCCGCCCGCTGACCAGCAGGCCAGCATGGAAGTCGGCACTCCAACGCGAAAGCTTGTCCGGCGGAGTGGCGGCGGTGGCATACGAAACGCCCATACGTGCATCTATCTGGTCTGGAAAAATAAGGTAGTCGTTGAAATTCAAGTGCATATTCACAATGGAAGCCTCCAAACCCGCACTGACATATATGTCCTTAGTTACTTGGAAACGGAATGAATACATACCTCCGAACATCGAGGTCGACAACGCACCGTGATGACCCTGTCGGTCGGTCAGCAGGATAAAGCCCAGTCCGCCGTGGAGGTCGGGAAAATACTGGTCATAGGATGCTGAAACCGTGGTAAATGCACTGACAAGGCCAGGCCACTGACCGCGGTAGACTAACGATATGCGAGGAGCCACAGCCGATCCGGCAAAAGCGGGGTTCAAATATAGCGGGTTGGCATAGAATTGCGAGAATCCAACATCCTGTCCATACGAAACCGCAGACAAGAGTAACATGGCACCCAGAACGGTGCTTTTTAGTCCTTTTCTCTGTACTGTTTTTAACATAGTGATAGACCTATTTCGAAACGCAATATTACAAATATTTTTTGAATTGACAGCGTTTTCAATAAAATAATTTTACAACAATATGATTTACAATATATTAAATTTTATCAAACATTTGTGCAAACAACCAAAAAAAATGGATTCAGGTCTCTGATTTTTCATTTTTGGGGGTATCCTCCATGTACTCAAAATGCCTGCAAAATACCCTGCAAAACCCCTTTTCCTGTCATCGGGAAAACTTTGTTTGGCCAGTCTCCCTTTTTTCCGTATCTTTGCCGAACGGAAACCACATTCATCCAATACATAACTCATTGTAATTAAATAACTAAAATGGACATCAATCCACACAATTCACATACATACAGACTCCTGTTGACAATTTGCCTATTGCTGCTTGCGCCATCGGCCCTGGGGCAGGAATCGCTGCCGCAAGGCCATTTTCGCACACCAATGGACGGCGACATAGCCCTGTCGGCCACCTTTGCCGAGTTCCGCATGAACCACTTCCACGCCGGAATCGACATGCGCACCGGCGGCACCACGGGCAAGGCGGTCTTCGCCGTGGCCGACGGCTATGTCTCCTGTGTCCGCGTTTCACCTTGGGGCGGAGGCAAAATGCTGTACATCAACCACCCAAACGGATACCAGTCGGTCTACATGCACCTCAAAAGTTTCGAGGGCGACATCGGCAAGCGCGTGCTGGCCGAGCAATACGAACAGCGCTCATACTCCATCGTCAAGGAGTTCCCCGAGGGGCTTATCCGGGTGAAAAAAGGACAGCAGGTGGCCCGCAGCGGCAACAGCGGCAGCAGTGGAGGCCCGCACCTGCACTTCGAGCTGCGCCGCGACGGACGCACCATCAACCCACTCCTATTCGGCCTCCCTTACCGAGACAGCATCATGCCCTCCATACGCGGCATTCGCATCTACCCCATTGGCGAACAGCCATTTGCCGTGGGAAAGGAGAATACGTTCAGTGTCAACGGACCGTTCCACATCGGCATCTATGCCACCGATGCCGCCGAGGGTTCCACCGCAAAGAATGGAGTGGACTGCGTGGAGATCTATCTTGATGGTACACTGTTTTTTAAATATACCACCGAAGGATTCCCGCTGGAAAAAGGGAGCCGCAAGGTGAACGCCTTGGTGGACTACCCTCACTTCGCGGCCACGCGCCAGCCCTACATCCTCACACGCTCTCTGCCAGGTGCCGAGGGCGAATGGGTACCCGTGCGCCAAGGCGACGGTGTGTTTCGCCTCAAACCAGGTTCAACGCACCACATTGGAATCAAAGTGTTTGACATCAAGGGCAACTGCACGGAGCAGGTGATGACGGTAAAGATGGGAAACTCTCCCCCACCCTGCCCTGCCAAGATAGAAGGAGAGGTGATCAACTACACAGAACCCTTTGATTACCAATCACCCACATTCCATTTTCAACTACCCGCCCACACCCTCTACGCCGATGACCGCCTCCGCTGCGCTTCCGATCCAGGCATATTGGGCCCGGTGGTAACCGTGGAGCCTCAAGTGAACCTGCTGCCGCCAGACCAGTGGTATCCACTCGCCATCCGTGGCTACTCGGAATCCGACAAACTTCTGGTTGTCAGGTACAACGGAACCAAACTGAACGCCTACAAGACATCGCGCGAGGGCAACTGGTACACAGCCTCGGTGCGCGACTTCGGCCGATTCACCCTAGCCCTCGACACGGTGCCCCCCACAGTGAAACCGCTGAATTTCTCCGAGGTCAAGCCTATCAGGACCAACACTCTGCGCGTAAAAATCGGCGACGACCTCGCCGGCATCGAAACCTATCACTGCTACCTCAACGGGCAGTGGATTCTAGCCGAATACGACGGCAAAACCGCTACCCTCACCATCGCCGCCGGCGGCAAACTGCTCACTGGACGCAACACATTGAAAATCATTACTACAGACGGCGTCGGAAACACCACCGAAAAAAATTGGACATTATCAAAATAAAAGAGCACAATACCATGAGAACCACCATTCCTCTACTGCTGATAGCCGTGATGCCCTGTCTGTCTGGCTGTATTTCAGATTATTGCGACAACCTGTACACCACCAGCGAGGTGTGGATAGAGAACGGCACATCGGAACCATTGTACTACACATTCTCCGACAATCCGTACCTGACGCCCGACTGCACAACACGGAAGCTGCCGGTCAAACTGGCCTATATACTCGACTTTCAACGCTTCAGCCCCTTGCAGGTACTGGCCAACCCCACCTACACCGCCAACAAGCATTACCTCGCCGACCACGGGGAACACTGCTATCGCTACATGCTCCTGCTGCGCTACGACAACAGCCTCGTGGCCTGCTACGACATCAGCCGGCCCATGCTTGCGACGGCGGCCTATCCCTGGTTCTCGCCCGAGGCACACAACACCGAGATGCGACTCGACGAGGTATACGAATGCGACAAACCCGAAACCACGTTCATTTATACATATTACATAACCGATAGCATATTATGAGACGTCTCTTGTTTTTCATCATCGCAACCGCCCCCTTCCTGATGTGCTTCCAGTGCGGACACGGATGCGAAAACCCCGATATCACCACCACGCTGTGCATAGAGAACGCCACGGGCGAAGACCTGTATTTAAGCCGCTCGGCACAGCCGTGGGCCAATGCCGACTGCCGCTGGTCGCGCCTGCCCTACTCGCTTCATACGGGATACCTCCACCCCATGTCGCCTGGCGACATATTCCGTCTCCTTATCGGAGGAGACAATACTCGCTACGTGCTCATGGTCGATGCCGACATGCGCATGCGTGCCTGCTGGGCGGTGGACAGTCTTCCGATGGCAGACAACACGCGTTGGACCACTGACTCCACACTCCTCGACTATACCAACTGCAACGGCATTCACCCAACGGAGTACACATATACCTTTACCCTCCAGCCGGAACATTTGCAATAATACAAAAGGGCTGGCACAATCCGTGCCAGCCCCAATCATTGATTTGGATTTCCTTACTCGAAAGAGCGGATGGCCTCTTTGATGAGTTCCATGGCCTCGCGCAGCTGCTGCTCGTTGATGCAGAGCGGCGGGGCGAAGCGGATGATGTGCTGGTGGGTGGGTTTGGCCAGCACGCCGAGGTCGCGCATCTTGACGCAGACATCCCAAGCCTCCTTGCCGTTGTGGGGCTTGATGATGATGGCGTTCAAGAGACCCTTGCCGCGCACCTTCTCGACGAGGGGCGACTTGAAGTTGCTCATCTCCTCGCGGAAAATCTTGCCGAGGCGGTCGGCGTTCTCCATCAGGCCTTCTTCCTTGATGACCTCCAGGGCGGCGATGGAGACTTTGGCGGCGATGGGGTTGCCGCCGAAGGTGGAGCCGTGCTCGCCAGGCTTGATGTTGAGCATGATGTCGTCGTCGGCCAGCACGGCGCTGACAGGCATCACGCCGCCACCGAGGGCTTTGCCCAAAATGACGATGTCGGGACGCACTCCCTCGTGGTCGCAGGCCAGCATCTTGCCGGTGCGGGCAATGCCGCACTGCACCTCGTCGGCCATGAACAGCACGTTGTATTTCTTGCAGATGTCGTAGCACTTCTTGAGGTAGCCCTCATCGGGGACATAGACACCCGCCTCGCCCTGGATGGGCTCCAGCAGGAAACCGGCCACCTTCTTGCCGTGCTCGGCCAGCACCTTCTCCAGCGCGTCGGCATCGTTGTAGGGGATGCGCAGGAAGCCGGGGGTCATGGGACCGTAGTTGGCATAGCTCTCGGGGTCGTTGCTCATGGTGATGATAGTGATGGTGCGGCCGTGGAAGTTGCCTTCGCAGCAGACAATCATCACTTCGTCATTGGGGATGCCTTTCTTCACCACGCCCCAGCGGCGAGCCAGCTTCAGGGCCGTCTCGTCGGCCTCGGCACCGGTATTCATCGGCAGCACCTTGTCGTAGCCGAAGTACTCGGTTACATACTTCTCCCATTCGCCGAGGCAGTTGTTATAGAATGCGCGGGAGGAAAGGGTCAGCTCGTGGGCCTGGTCGCACATGGCCTTGACAATCTTGGGGTGGCAATGGCCTTGGTTGACAGCGCTGTAGGCTGACAGGAAGTCGAAGTACTTCTTCCCTTCCACGTCCCAGACGAAAACGCCTTCGCCTTTGGCGAGCACAACGGGCAGCGGGTGATAGTTATGGGCGCCGTAACGGGCTTCCATCTCCATGAATTGTTCTGATTTTGTCATAGTTACATTATTTTGATTTGAATACATGCATTCATTTCGGCGGTGCAAATATACACATTTTTTCCAAATGTGCGTTATTTAAAAAAAGATTGTGGCGCGATTTATCGTTCGGCGCGCATGGGGTTGTTGAGGAAGTCGTTGTAGGAGAGGCGTATGCCGTCCTCAAGTTCGGTCTTGTAGGTCCAGCCCAGGGCGGTGGCCTTCGACACGTCGAGCAGTTTCCTCGGGGTGCCGTTGGGGCGCGAGGTGTCCCACTTGATTTCGCCTCCATAGCCCACCACCTTGGCCACCAGCTCGGTGAGTTCCTTGATGGTGAGTTCCTTGCCGGTGCCGGCATTGACGGTCTCGTTGCCCGAGTAGGTATTCATGAGGAAGACGCAAAGGTTGGCCAGGTCGTCCACGTAGAGGAATTCGCGCAGCGGCGACCCGTCGCCCCAGCAGGTTACCTCCTTCAGACCCGCCTCCTTGGCCTCGTGGAAACGGCGGATGAGGGCGGGCAGCACGTGGCTGTGTTCGGGGTGGTAGTTGTCGTTGGGGCCGTAGAGGTTGGTGGGCATCACCGAGATGAAGTCGGTACCGTACTGCCTGTTGAGGAACTCGCAGTATTTCAGGCCGCTGATTTTCGCCAGCGCATAGGCTTCGTTGGACTTCTCCAGTTCGCCGGTGAGCAGGCAGTTCTCGGGCATGGGCTGCGGGGCCAGGCGGGGGTAGATGCAGCTGCTGCCCAGAAACTCCAGTTTCTTGCAGCCGTTCTGCCAAGCGGCATGGATGACGTTCATTTCCAGAATCATGTTTTCGTACATGAAGTCCGCCAGGGCGCTTTGGTTGGCCACGATGCCGCCGACCTTGGCGGCCGCCAGGAAGACGTACTCGGGCCTCTCGCGGGCGAAGAAGCCTTCCACGTCGGCCTGCCGCGTGAGATCCAGTTCCGCGTGTGTGCGGGTAACGATGTTTGTATATCCCTGGCGCTCCAATTCGCGCACGATGGCCGAGCCCACCATGCCGCGGTGCCCGGCGACGTAGATTTTGCTGTCCCTATTCATCGTCCTCGACCTTCATGTGCATTTTGCGGACTTTCTTCATGTCGTGCCGCACCATGATGCGCACCAGTTCCTCGAACGAGGTCTTCTGGGGATCCCAACCCAGGAGGCGCTTGGCCTTGGAGGGGTCGCCCAGCAGCTGGTCCACCTCGGCGGGGCGGAAGTACTTGGGATCCACCTCGACCAGCACCCTGCCTGTGCGGGTGTCGATGCCCTTCTCGTCCACACCCTCGCCTTCCCAGCGCAGCCCGAAGCCCGCCTCCTGGAAGGCCAGGGTGCAAAACTCGCGCACGGTATGGTACTGGCCGGTAGCCACCACAAAGTCGTCGGCCCGTTCCTGCTGCAGCATCAGCCACATGCACTCCACATAGTCCTTGGCATAACCCCAGTCACGCAGCGCGTTGAGATTGCCCAGATAGAGTTTGTCCTGATAGCCCTGGGCGATGCGGGCGGCGGCCAGCGTGATTTTGCGCGTAACGAAAGTCTCTCCCCGCCGCTCGCTCTCGTGGTTGAAGAGGATGCCGTTGCAGCAGTACATGTCGTAGCTCTCGCGGTAGTTCTTCATGATCCAGAATCCGTAGAGCTTGGCCACGCCGTAGGGCGAGCGGGGATAGAACGGTGTGGTCTCCTTCTGCGGCACCTCCTGCACCATGCCGTATAGTTCGGAGGTGGAAGCCTGGTAGATGCGGCAGCGGTCGGCCATGCCGGCGATGCGCACGGCCTCCAGCAGCCGCAGCACACCCATCGCGTCGGCGTCGGCCGTGAACTCCGGCACGTCGAAACTCACCTTCACGTGGCTCTGCGCCGCGAGGTTGTAGATTTCATCAGGACGGATTTCGCTGATGATGCGGATGAGGCTGCTGCTGTCGGTCATGTCGCCCCAGTGCAGGTTCACCAGACGCTTCTTCTTCATGTCGCGCACCCACTCGTCCAGATACAGGTGCTCGATGCGCCCGGTGTTGAAACTGGAGCTGCGACGAAGTATTCCGTGGACTTCATAGCCCTTTTCAATCAAAAACTCGGCCAAAAACGAGCCGTCCTGTCCAGTGATACCGGTTATCAATGCTACTTTCGACATATTTCCTTGTTGTATATGTTTTTCGCAAACGCAAGCGGCGGCGGAATATTGCCTGCGGGAAGAAAAAAAAATCGCCCATTTGGCGGAAAATTTGTAATTTTGCACCCCGAAATGGAATCGATGGACATCATGTACATGCGCCGCTGCCTGCAGCTGGCGCGGAACGGGCTGGGGCGCACACGCCCCAACCCGCTGGTGGGCTGCGTGGTCGTCAAGGAAGGCCGCGTGGTCAGCGAGGGCTACCACCAGTGCCACGGCGGCAACCACGCCGAGCGCAACGCCCTGCTGCGTCCCGGCGCCGACTTCCGGGACGCCACCCTCTACGTCAACCTCGAACCCTGCTCGCACCACGGCCTCACCCCGCCCTGCGCCGACCTCATCGTCGAAAAGGGCATCCGCCGCGTGGTCTGCTGCAACGACGACCCCAACCCCCTCGTCGCCGGACGCGGCTTCCGCAAGCTGGAGGAGGTCGGCATCGGGGTGGCGCGCCACCTGCTCGAGGCAGAAGGCCGCCACCTCAACCGCCGCTTTTTCACCTTCATGGAGCAACGCCGCCCCTACGTCATCCTCAAATGGGCCCAAAGCGCCGACGGCTTCATGGCTCCCGACGGCGACGGAGCCTACTGGCTGAGCACCCAACGGCAGAACCGCCTCAACCACCGCTGGCGCACCGAGGAGGCCGCCATCCTCGTGGGCTCGGGAACCTACCTCCGCGACCACCCCTCGCTCACCGCACGCCACCACCTCGGCCCGCAGCCACAACCCGTCGTCCTCGACCGCCGCCACCGCATCCACGACCTCCCGCCGCACTGGCTCCGACTCGACACCCCCACCGTCGCCGACACCCTCCGCGCACTCCACGACCAAAGGCTGCAGTCCGTCATCGTCGAAGGCGGACGGCAAATCCTCGACGCATTCCTGGCCAGCGGACTCTACGACGAAGTCCGCATCCTGCAGTCGCCCAGTGTATTGTCCGCCGGACTGCCCGCACCGCAGCCCCCTGCCGGCAAACCGGTCTGGATCGCTATGGGACACTTGGCAGAAACTACCGTCCCATAGCGCACCAGAGTTTATGTATTCATTAAGAGAGTACCTAGAGAGTACCTAGAGACCCCCGACCCAATATGACCCCTCCGACCCCAAAACCCGACCCCATCGCACGGCTCCTGCCGCTGCTCCTCGCCCTCCTCCTCGCCTCCTGCGCCGCGCACCGCCAACGGGAGACGGCTCTCGTCGCCGTGGTACCCGACAAGGCTTTCCGCAACTACCTGGTAAACAACGGATACGCCGAGAAAGTCCACACCTTCGGACGCACACTGCGCCCCACTGCCAAGGGGCGGGCGCTGGAAGAGATGGCCTGCTACGAGATGGGCATCACCTCGCTGCGCGGCATCAAAATGTTCCCCCAGCTGAAGACACTCGTCTGCAGCGGCAACCCCATCACCACCCTTGACCTCAACTGCCTGCCCCTGTTGGAGAGACTGCACGGCATCCACCTACCGCTGCGGCGGATCGACATCGACAGCTGCCACCACCTGAAAGGCTTGGAATTGAGCTACACCCAGCTCACCGAGTTCGACCTGCACCCCTTCCCCGAACTGACCTACTTCTTCTGCATCTTCTCCCCTCTCACCCGAATCGACCTCTCGCCCTGCCCCGCACTGAAGTCGGTCTACATCCGCGGTACGCAAATTACCGACATCGACCTCACCCCCTGCACCGACTTTTTCCAACTCCATGCCACCGACACACCGCTGCGAACCATCCGCGTTACCACCGAGCAGTACATGGGCGACATCAAGGTCTCGTGCGACGACAGCGTTACCCTAGTGGTTGCCCCTTGGAAGCCCCTCCTCCAATTCCCCGGCCGCTCGGTACTGCTCGACGAGGCCCGGGCCGCCGGCATCACCCTCGACACCCTGGAAACCTACTACCCTTCCGGCATGATCGTCCTCGGCGACAGCGTGCCGCAGGGGTACATGCGGTCGTGGATGGCTTTCGTCCAAGGACTGGCCGACGCGCTGCGGGAAGCGGACATGGACTGGACCGAACCCTACCGCCTGTGGGGTCGCGCCTTCTTCGCGCCCGACGGCTCGGTGGACCGCTACTTCTACACCTGGACTGGCGAAATGCAGCCCTCCGACGAATGGAAGGCATTGTTCCGCAAGGTGCTGGAGAACTATCTCTCCCACTACCGCTTCACCCACCCCATGCACCGACGTTTTGCCCAGTGTGGCGGCATAAGCCTGCGACCTACAGAGTAACATTGCACCCTGTTTTAGCCCCTATCCCATGTCAAAAACCAACACAAACGAGGACAAAGAGATTATCCTGCAGGTCGACGACCTCTCCGTCGGCTTCAATGGCCGCACGGTGGTGGAGCATATCAGCTACACCCTTCGCCGAGGCGAGACGCTGGGCATCGTCGGCGAGTCGGGTTCCGGCAAGTCGGTGAGTTCCCTGGCTCTGATGGGGCTGCTGCCCACTAACGCCTCATTGCAGGGTCATGCGTGGATGACCATCGGCGGCAAGCCCACCGACCTCCTTTCCCTCTCCGAAGACGAGCTTCGCCAAATACGCGGAAGCCACATCTCCATGATATTCCAAGAACCCATGACCAGCCTTAACCCTGTGAAGAAATGCGGCGAGCAGGTACTCGAAATGATTAAGGGAAAAGGGGTGCGGGCAGCGGACAAGGAGCGTGTCATCGAACTGTTCCGGGAAGTACTCCTGCCCCGCCCCGAGAAGATTTTCGAAAGTTACCCTCATGAAATCAGCGGTGGGCAGAAACAGCGCGTCATGATTGCAATGGCACTCATCAACCATCCCGACATCCTCATCGCGGATGAGCCCACCACCGCCCTCGACGTAACGGTGCAGAAGGCCATACTCGACCTGCTCAACCAACTGCAGCAAAAATACGGCATCAGCATCATCTTCATCACCCACGACCTGGGGGTTATCAGTCAGGTGGCTGATCATATCATGGTGATGTACCGCGGCAAGCTGGTGGAGCAGGGCGACGCCACCGCCGTTCTACGCCACCCCCGGCAGCCCTACACACGCGGCCTGTTGGCCTGCCGCCCCCCACTCGACAGCCGGCCCCACCGCCTGCCCACCGTGGAAGACTTTCTTGCGGGGAACATCAGGAACAGCCAGACCCATCGGAATCCTCAAAGCCATCCGGAGCATACGGTGAAACTACTGTCGGTAGACAACCTGTCCGTTACCTATACCCTCAAGAAGAGCCTGCTCGGAAAACCGTTGCAGACACTGCAGGCCGTCGACGGCTTGACATTCGACATCTTCGAGGGGGAAACCCTCGGCCTGGTGGGAGAGAGCGGTTGTGGCAAAAGTACCCTCGGACGCGCTCTGCTGCGCCTGATTGACCACAGTGCCGGCAGCATCGGCTATCGCGGCACCCCGCTCGACCAACTCTCCCACAAGGAGATGCGCGCCCTGCGTCCCAAGTTGCAGATTATCTTCCAGGATCCCTACTCCTCGCTCAATCCCCGCATCACCATCGGCGAGGCCATTGCCGAACCCCTCAAAGTCCACAAATCCAACATTGACTCCGGTGGAACTAGCGGAACTAATATAACCAGCCGGACTAGAGACCTTATGGCACAAGTAGGTCTCGAGCCCGACTGGTACAACCGCTACCCCCACGAGCTCAGCGGCGGGCAGCGCCAGCGTGTCTGTATCGCCCGCGCCCTGATTTTGCAACCCGAGCTGGTGGTGTGCGACGAGAGCGTGTCGGCCCTCGACGTCAGTGTGCAGGCACAGGTACTCAACCTCCTCAACGACTTGAAGGAACTCCACCACTTCACCTACCTCTTCATCACCCACGACCTGGGCGTGGTTCACTACATGGCCGACCGCATCCTCGTCATGCGCCAAGGGCAAATCGTGGAGACCGGCACCCCCGACAGCCTCTTCCTGCACCCCCAAACCGACTACACCCGCACCCTCCTCGACGCCATTCCACGCATCGGCTGACGAGCCGTGTTGAAAAAAATATCCCTCCGTGTGGAGAAAATAATGTATATTTGCACGTGGATTTCCGTGAGAGTGATTAGTATTAACTATTGAATATCAGAAAAATGGACAACTTCGTAGTATCTGCCCGAAAGTACCGCCCCTCCACCTTCGCCACCGTGGTGGGCCAGGAACATATCACACGCACCCTCAAAAACGCCATCCTGACAGGCCAGTTGCCCCAAGCGTTCCTATTCTGCGGTCCGCGCGGCGTGGGCAAGACCACCTGCGCCCGCATCCTGGCCAAGACCATCAACTGCCAGCACCGCACACCGGAGGGCGAAGCCTGCAACCAGTGCGACAGCTGCCGCTCGTTCAACGAGGGAGCCTCGATGAACATCTTCGAGCTCGACGCGGCCTCGAACAACGGCGTGGACCAGATGCGCGAACTCACCAAGCAGGTCTACATCCCGCCGCAGGGAGGCCGCTACAAGGTCTACATCATCGACGAGGTGCACATGCTCTCGGCCGCCGCCTTCAACGCCTTCCTCAAGACGTTGGAGGAGCCGCCGGCCTACGCCAAGTTCATCCTCGCCACCACCGAGAAGCACAAGATCATCCCCACCATCCTCTCGCGCTGCCAAGTGTTCGACTTCAAGCGCATCGAGGTGTCCGACATCATCGCCCACCTCAAATACGTGGCCTCGCAAGAAGGCGTTCACTACGAGGACGGTGCCCTCGAGGTCATCGCCGCCAAAGCCGAAGGCGGCCTGCGCGATGCCCTCTCCATTTTCGACCAGTTGGTCAACTTCACCCAAGGCAACCTCACCCGCCAGGGAGTGTTGGAGAACCTCAACGTCTTGGACTCCGAGTACTACTTCCGCCTCATCGACCACGTGCGCCAAAACTCCCTCAGCGGTGCCTTGCTGCTCTACCAGGAAGTGGTGGCCAAGGGCTTCGGCGGCCAGCAGTTCCTCACCGGCCTTTGCGAACACCTGCGCAACCTCATGGTGAGCCTCGACCCGCAGACACTGCCGCTCATTGAGGGATCCGACGCCCAACGTCAGCGCTACGGCCTGCAGGCACAGCAGTGCGGCCTGCCGCTGCTGCTCAAATGTCTCAACACGGCCTCCGATTTCGAGTACCGCTTTCGAGAAGCCAACAACAAGAACCTGTTCGTGGAGGTGTGCCTCATGAAACTGTCCACCTCCACGATGCCCGAGGGGTAGATAGCAAGACGCCGAGAGGCAGGCACGGAGGTGGCAGAAAGCCCCAAGCCGGAAGCGAAAAGCGATCCGGAAGCCCCCAAGGGATCCCGTGGATTCATTGGTACTAGTGCAACTAGTTCTACTAGTGTAACTAGTTCCACCGGCGACACTCCCAGCGCTGGCGCGAGGCGGAAGCCGTCGCTGACAGGTGCTTTCTCGGTCGAGGTCTCCTCGCCGCAACCCACTGCCACGCCGCGCCTGGTGGCCGACGTGAAACCCCTTACCCAGGAAGACCTCTCCGCCTACTGGCAGGAGGCCGCCACCGCGCTCGGCCTTGAAGAACTTCTCACCGCCGGCGTACCCCGCCTGGGGGAAAAGCCAGGGACCATCGAAATCGACGCACAGAGCGTGGCCTTCCACGACGAGTTCCGCCCCCACCGCATCAGTGTCATGGAGTTCCTGCGCGAAAAGACGGGGATGCGTATGCTCGACTGCCATGTAAACCCCATGTTTATCTCACAAGAAGAACTTGTCTACGCTCCCGAGAACAAGTACAAGACCATGCTCGAGTCTAACCCCGCAATGCTCGAGATGCGACGGCTCTTCCCCGACATTGACCATTAAATCCCCATGGAACTGACCTTCTATAAATTCGACGGTGCGGGCAACGACTTTGTCGTGTTCGACAACCGCGACGGCTCGGCCCGCCTCACCACCGACCAGATAGCCCGCCTCTGCCACCGCCGCTTCGGCGTGGGCGCCGACGGGTTGATGACCCTTGACACCGCCCCGGAGGGCTACGACTTCGAAATGCGCTACTACAACAGCGACGGCCACCTCGGATCCATGTGCGGCAACGGAGGCCGCTGCATCGCCGCCTTCGCCCACTTCCTCGGTCTCGGCAGCAGTTTGCGATTCCTCGCCTACGACGGCCCGCACGAGGCCGACATCACCCTGTGGGACAGCGCACAACGCCTCGGAATCGTCAGCCTCGGGATGCGCAGCGTACCAGTCTCCGAGGTACACCGCTGCATGGAGGGTTGGTTCCTTGACACCGGATCGCCCCATTACGTGCAGCGCGTGTCCGGTCTGGAGCATTTCGACGTGGTGGGCGAAGGACGCCGCCTGCGATACCTAGCCGAGGTGTTCCCAGAGGGTACCAACGTGGACTTCATCGAGGATCTGCCCGACGGACGCCTCTTCGTACGCACCTACGAGCGCGGCGTGGAAGACGAGACCTGGGCCTGCGGCACCGGCATCACAGCCGCCGCCATCGTGAGCGGCAACCGCAACCTGGTGGCGCGAGGAGGAGACTTCCGTGTCAGTTTCGACACCACAGGCCAGTCCTACAACAACATTCGCCTCATCGGCCCCGTATCACTCAACTTCACTGGCACATGGATCTTTTCAGCAGTATAGACACCGAGCCCGCCCGTCGGCGCATGGAAGAATTGTCCGAGCGCATCGACCAGCTCAACTACGAATACTACATGAACGACCGCTCGCTGGTCTCCGATCAGGAGTTCGACACCCTGCTGCGTGAGCTGCAGGAACTCGAAAGACAGTACCCCGAGCTGGCCTCGCCCCTCTCGCCCACCAAGCGCGTGGGCGGCGAAGTGAACAAAAGTTTCCGCCAGGTGGAGCACCGATTCCCCATGCTCTCGCTCGGCAACACCTACTCCATCGAAGAAATCGAAGAGTTCGAGGCACGCACCCGCCGCCTTCTGGACGGCGAGGAGTTTTCCTACACCTGCGAACTGAAGTACGACGGGGTGGCCATCGGCCTCTCCTACCGCCACGGGCGGCTGGTGCAGGCCGTTACACGCGGAAACGGCACCCTGGGCGACGACATCACCCTCAACGCCAAGACCATACCCACAGTGCCGCTCCACCTGCGCGGCGACTATCCCGACGATTTCGAGGCGCGCGGCGAGGTGGTGTTCCCTTTCGATGCCTTCAACGCTTTCAACGCCCAACGGGAGGCCGAGGGCGACGAGCCTTTCGCCAACCCCCGCAACGCCGCCAGCGGAAGCCTCAAACTGCAGGACAGTGCCGAGTGCGCCAAGCGCAAGCTGATGTTCTGCATGTACTTCATGATGGCACCCGACGGCATCGCCCTGCCCGGCACCCACTACGGCCGCCTCGACTACGCCCGCCAGATGGGCTTCAAGGTGCAACCCTACATCCAGGAGTGCAAGGACATCACCGAGATAAAAGCTTTCATCGACCACTGGGACCACGCCCGCTGGGAACTGCCATTCGGCACCGACGGCATCGTCATCAAGGTGAACCAGACCGCCCTGTGGGATCGACTGGGACTCACCGCCAAGTCGCCCCGCTGGGCCATCGCCTACAAGTTCAAGGCCGAGCGGGTCAGCACCCCGCTCCTCTCCATCGACTACCAGGTGGGCCGCACCGGCAAGGTAACCCCCGTGGCCAACCTTGCAGCCGTCCACCTCGGCGGCACCACCGTCCGCCGCGCCACGCTGGTCAATGCCGACTTCATCGAAAGTTTCGACATCCACGAGGGCGACCATCTCTTCATCGAGAAAGGCGGCGAGATTATTCCCAAAGTGGTGGGCGTGGACCTTGAACGGCGCCCCGACGGGGCACCGCCCGTGCGGTACATTGACCGCTGCCCTGAATGCGGCACACCCCTCGTCCGCATCGATGGCGAGGCGGCACACTATTGCCCCAACGCCGACGGCTGCCACCCGCAAATCGTGGGCCGACTGGAACACTTCGTCTCGCGCCGCGCCATGAACATCGAAACCCTCGGCCCCGAACGGCTGGAACTGCTCTACACCGCCGGCCTGGTGCGCAACGTGGCCGACATATACGACCTGCGCCGCGACCAGCTCATCGGCCTCGGCGACGACGCCACCATCCAGGACAAGAGCGCAGACAACCTGCTGGCCGCCGTGGAAACCTCGAAAAACGTACCCTTCGAACGGATGCTCTTTGCCCTCGGTATCCGATACGTGGGCGAGGTGGGGGCCAAGAAACTGGCGCGCTACTTCAAGGACATGGACCACCTGCTGGCCGCCGGCGAGGAGGAGCTGTCCCAAGTGGAGGACGTGGGCGGGGTTACAGCCAAGGCCGTTCACGAGTGGTTCGCCCACCCCGACCACCGCACCATTGTCGACCGTCTCCGCGCCGCCGGCCTCCAGATGCAGGTCAGCCTCCAGCAGGGCGACAACACCCTCGACGGCCTGACCTTTGTGGTCAGCGGCGTGTTCGAACACTTCTCGCGCGACGAAATCAAGGCCGACATCGAACGCCACGGCGGCAAGGTCTCCGGCTCCATCAGCGGCAAGACCTCCTACCTGCTGGCCGGCGACAAGATGGGGCCCGAGAAACGCAAGAAAGCCGAGAAACTGGGCGTGAAGATACTCTCCGAAGCCGACTACCTGCAAATGACCACCCCATGAGATGCGTGGCGGCATGTCTCTCGGTGCTGGCACTGGCACTGTCGGCGGCACAAACCCAAGCCCAGACGGACAAAACCTCGCTGCGCCTCGCCGTGGGTGCCGGATGGATGATGACCCACGACAGCCGCCACTCCTACCGCAACACCCCCACCTTCGGGGCCGACGCCACGCTCCTCTGGCGTACCCGGGGCGACGAGTACTGGAAGCAACTCTGGCGCCATCCCTCCTTCGGCATCAAAGCCTCCTTCGCCGCCATCCCCCACGGCATAGCGGGACACCGCCTCGGCCTCACCGGCATGCTGCACTTCGACCTCGCGCCCCGATGGGAAGGGCAACTGGGAGCAGGGCTCTCGGCCTACACCAACCCATTCTGTTTCAGCGGCGACTCCAACAACATCTTCATCGGTTCGTTCATCAACTGCCTCATCGACCTCGGCATCGCCTACCACCTCACCAACCGCACCTCGGTAGCTCTACGGCTGCTCCACTCGAGCAACGGGATGCTCTACCGTCCCAACCAAGGACTCAACTACCTGCAGCTCGACCTCGCCTGCACCCTGGGTCCCAAGCGCGCCTTCCACGCCGAACCGCCACCCGGGGCACCGCCGATGGAAACCCACGAGGTCGGCCTCGCGCTCTCGCTCGGCACCGTCATGTCCTACAACCCCAAGCAAGAAGGCTATTACCCCTGCTACGACCTATCCCTCAACTGGCAGCGCTACCTCTCCCCACGCTTCGCCCTCGGCGGCACACTCGATTTCTGGTACAACTTCACCGACCGCGCCTCCGTCTACCGCACACACGACCTCCACAACGTGCCCGTCTACCTCAGCGGCCTCGCCTTCGGCGAAATCTTCGTCGGCCCCCTGAGCCTCAAGGCCGGCATCGGCCCCGTCATCCTCGTCTCCTCCAGCGTCGGCATCCCCTTCTACGAGCGGGTCGGCCTCTACTACAACTTCCCCGCCCGACGGCACTACCTGGGCATCGCCCTCAACGCCCACGCCGGACGCATCGAATTCGTCGAGTGGACTGCCGGCCTCCGCCTCCGCTAGCTCCCCCACCACCACCCCCGAACCCGACCCTTCGAACCCCAAAAATCCCATAGCGCACCACAGCGGCTTTTTGTTTATGTATTCATTAAGAGAGTACCTAGAGAGTACCTAGGAAGTACTGCCAACCTGAAGGGGAAAACCCTGCCACCCCACGGCAAATATTTTCTTGCATATTGTTTTTTTTTACTATCTTTGCTGCTGTACACTACAGGTATCGAATACGTATAATTTATTAAATATAAACAATTTAAACAAAAAAACACAAATGAAAACCGCCTATAATTTCAACGCAGGTCCCTGCGTCCTGCCCAAGCAGGCCATCGAGAACACCATCAAGGCTCTCCATGACTTCGACAACACCGGCATCGGCATCGCCGAAATCAGCCACCGTACCCCCGGTTGGGAGAAACTGATGGCCGACACCCGTCAGCTGTGGCGCGACCTGCTCGGCTGCTCGGCATCCCCGCCGAGTACGAGGTGCTCTTCCTCGGTGGCGGCGCCAGCACCCAGTTCATGGCCGTGCCCGCCAACCTGCTCAACAAGAAGGCCGCCTACCTCCAGACCGGCGTCTGGGCCAAGAAGGCCGCCAAGGAAGCCAAACTGTTCGGCACCGTCGACATCGTCGCCAACAGCGAGGACAAGACCTACAGCTACATCCCCAAGGGCTACACCATCCCCACCGATGCCGACTACTTCCACATCACCACCAACAACACCATCTACGGCACAGAAATCAAGCACGACATGGATTGCCCCGTCATGCTGGTGGCCGACATGAGCTCCGACATCATGTCCCGTCCCGTCGACGTCAAGAAGTACGGCCTCATCTACGGTGGCGCCCAGAAGAACGTCGGCCCCGCCGGTGTTACCTTCGTCATCGTGCGTAAGGACATCCTCGGCAAGATCACCGACCGCCAGTACATGAACCCCCTGCCCACCATGGTCGACTTCCGCACCCACGCCGCCGAAGAGGACAAGAACATCTCCATGTTCAACACTCCCCCGGT